>SLLE01000017.1 GCA_007134225.1 Tindallia sp. | reverse complement strand
TTAAGGAAAAAAGAGCCGGTAATTTATTGGAAGCCATTGAGAAAAGCAAGGACTGTACCTTGGATCGGTTTCTTTATGCCCTGGGTATTCCCAATGTGGGACGAAAAACGGCAGATGACTTGGCCAAACATTATGGAAGCATTGAGGCGTTAAAGAAGGCTACCGTAGAAGAACTTGTCGCATTGCCGGACGTAGGCCAGATCATGGCAGAGGGCATCGTGACCTTTTTCCGGGACCAACGCATTCGAAATGCCATTCAATCGTTACTGGAAGCGGGAGTAAACCCGAAGGCATCACAGGAGAAAACACGCTTGTCGGATTCGCCCTTTGCCGGAAAAACCGTGGTGATAACCGGAAAACTGTTGGATTTCAGCAGGCAGGAAGCGAAAGAACAACTGGAAAAACGTGGTGCCAATGTTTCGGATAGCGTCAGCGGAAAAACTGATATCTTGATTTATGGGGAAGATGCCGGAAGCAAACTAAAAAAAGCACAACAGATGGTGGAATCCGGTAAAAATCCGGATCTTCAGTTAATGAACGAGACAATGTTTATCAATCAATTAGGAGGAAAAAAACATGGCTAATGCAAATGTAGGAATACAGGTGTTACCATCTGTATCCGAAGAATATGTCTACGGCGTGGTGGATGAAGTGATTCAGATCATTCAGGACTCAGGCGTAAAGTACGAGGTGGGCCCATTGGAAACGACGATGGAAGGCGATCTGGACGAACTGATGGAAATTGTAAAGGACGCTCAAAAAATCTGCATACAGGCAGGAGCAGGCAGTGTTATTTCCGTGGTAAAAATTCAATATCGACCGGAGGGCGTGAGCATGGATGAAAAAGTGGCGAAACACCGGTGATCGGTTTCTATCTGCCGGACTAGGCGTGTTCATCTTGTTTCTATGGGAAATGGTGGGTAGGCTGAACATTTTGCCAGCCTATCTATTGCCTCCTCCAAGTCGAATTGCCACTGCCATGGTCCGAAATGCAGATCTTTTGTGGCAGCATGCCAGGATTACCTTGTTGCAAGCAGTGCTGGGTTTTTTGATTGCCATGCTGTTGGGATGCCTGCTGGCACTTTGGCTGGATTATTCACCAGTGGCCAGAAAGACCCTATACCCGTATCTGATTACTTCACAGACAGTGCCCATCATTGTCTTGGCGCCGCTCTTTGCCATGTGGTTCGGGTTTGGTATATTGCCGAAAGTGCTGATTGTTGTCCTGGTCTGTTTTTTTCCCATCACCATCAGCTTGTTGGAAGGATTGGCAACCGTAGACCGGGAATTAATGGACCTGATGCATGCCATGAATGCCTCCAGCTGGCAAAAATACCGTTGGGTAAAACTGCCGGCTGCCATGCCGTCACTATTTTCAGGTTTAAAAATCTCCGGCACCTATAGCATTATGGGCGCCGTGATAGGAGAGTGGATTGGTGGCCGCATGGGACTGGGGGTATACATGCTGAGGGTTAGACAATCCTTTGCGACAGATCAGGTTTTTGCAGTCATCACGGTGATCGTGATGCTTAGCATTCTGGTACTGAAACTCATTCAGATAGCAGAGAAAAAGGCCATGCCCTGGCTACAGCACGATCAACCTTATGAAGAACCTGTTCCCCATCAGGAAACGTAGAGAAAGATGGAGGCGTGGCACCATGGAGCCAATCCTGGAAGCGAAAAACATAAAAAAATCCTTCCCGCAGTTGCATACCATCGAGAATATTTCCCTGCGGCTGAATCGAAAGGAATTTGTCACGGTTCTGGGCCCCAGCGGCTGCGGTAAAAGTACTCTGTTCAGTATTATTGCCGGCATTGCTCAACCGGACCGGGGAGAAGTCATCATCGAAAACAGGGACCATACAGGTGTTGCCGGGAGAGTGAGTTTCATGCATCAAAAAGACTTGTTGCTGCCATGGAAAAGAATTTTGGATAATGTCTGTTTACCCTTGTTTCTCCGTGGACTATCCACCCGTGAAGCACACAAACAGGCAAAACCTCATTTTCCCCTTTTTGGACTGGAAGGGTTTGAACATTATTATCCGTCACAGTTATCCGGAGGGATGCGTCAACGGGCGGCACTTTTAAGAACATTTCTCTTTTCACAGGATATCATGCTGTTAGATGAGCCCTTTGGAGGTCTGGATGCGTTAACAAGACAAACCATGCAACGATGGCTCATGAACGTAATGGAGGAAATTGAATCATCGGTTTTGCTGATTACGCATGATGTGGACGAAGCAATTCTCCTGTCAGACCGGATCTATGTCCTGTCACATCGTCCGGCACAAGTGCGCCAGGAACTGAAGGTTAACATGGAGCGTCCCAGAGGGATCAACTACTTCGCGGAGCCGGAGTACATTCGATTAAAAGAAGCTATTTTAGAATGCCTTACCCATTGAAGTTCCTTGGATCGTCAAATTCTCAATACCCGGAGGGAAAAAAATGACCTGGAAAAAAAGAATCATTTACCTGCTCATGGGCATCTTTATTACCCTGTCCGCATGGGTGTTTTCCCTTGAATATGTCACCTATGATGTGGATCATTATATGACAGAATTTAGAAAGCAGAACTGGATACCTCAAGCAGGAATGGACCAGGAAAATTTGAAGCATGCAGCAGAAGAAATTATTCTCTATTTACAAGGCGAGAAAGAAGATTTTCAGACCATCGCCGTCAAAGATGGAGAGCGGCAGGCCCTTTACGATGAAAGAGAAAGATTGCACATGGTGGATGTGTTGGATCTTTACAACCAGGCTCGCATGATACGAAATGTTTCCCTGATCGGATTTTTCCTTCTATTGATTTGGGTGATTCAAAGAGACAAAAACTGGCAAAGTCATGTTCTTCGAACCTTTTTTTACACAGGCCTGGCAAACGTGGATTTGATGATTCTGTTAGGGCTTCTCATTTGGCTGGACTTCACCAAATATTTCACGTATTTCCACCTGTTGCTATTTGACAATGACCTGTGGATTCTGGACCCCCAACGACATGTGCTGATTCAGCTGTTGCCAGAAACCTTCTTTATTAATACAGCTGTGAAAATAGGACTTTATGCGATGGGAAGTTTACTGATTCTGGGAATTATTGCATGGCAGCTGGAAAGAATGCTTCGCCGATATCAGATCTTATGCCCGGAAAAGGAAGAGAAAGGAAGTCTTCAGTGAAAATAGGAAAAGTACCCACAAACTTTTTAAGAGATAAAATTATCGCAAACGTCAAAAGCACCAGAAAAGAAGTACTGGTCGGTGCCGGAATAGGAGAAGATTGCGCTGTACTGGACTTAGACAATCAGCTTTGTGTGGTCAGCACCGATCCTATTACCGGAGCAGTGTCGGATATCGGCAGTCTGGCCGTGCATATTGCCTGTAATGACGTGGCCTCTGGTGGCGCTGAACCGGTAGGTGTGTTGTTAACGGTGCTGGCACCCTCCTCCACGACAGAAGATGACCTGGAGCAGATTATGAAAGATGCCAATCAAGCGGCGGAGAGTATTTCTGTTCAAATTCTGGGTGGTCATACAGAAATTACGGATACGGTGAACCAGGTGGTCATCAGTTCTGTGGCCATTGGAAAGCAGCGAAGAGATAAAATGGTGAAAAGCGCTGGGGCAAAAGTGGGCGATACAGTTGTGATGACCAAACATGCAGGGTTGGAAGGAACCTCTATTCTGGCTCATGATAAAGAAGAACTGGCAGCAAACCTGGATGAAACACTGATGCAGGAAGCGAAGCAGCAGAAACATTTCATCAGTGTGGTGCCGGAAGGATTGCTGGCGGGGGAAATTGGTGTCCATGCCATGCATGATGCCACCGAAGGTGGCGTTCTGGGAGCACTGTGGGAACTGGCGGAAGCTTCTCAAGTCGGTCTGGCCATCGACTTGGACAAAATTCCGCTGCT
>SLLE01000160.1 GCA_007134225.1 Tindallia sp. | reverse complement strand
GCAAATCCACCGAAAAGCAACAGGGATATCATTGCCTATTCCCTCCTTTCATTATATTGAATGAATGCTGCCTGCATAAATCGGATGCTCATCAGAACCGCACCCAATGGAACCGATAGGTAGGCAATCCAAATCGGGATTCGCAAGGCAGGAGATTTTTGTCCTGTATTGATAAGAAACTGCACAATTAGAAATGCCAGATAAATCAATATGACTGTAAAAATGAATGATACTACCATGGCAAATGTTTTCGTGTATTTCTCAGCAGATTTTGGAAATTTATTCACCACCGCCAAAATACCAATATGAGCGCTTTCCTTTGCCGCAATGGCAGCGCCGATAAAAATGGCATAGGCCATCACATATCTTGCTAATTCTTCTGACCAGGGTAACGAAGATCTTACAACAAATCGAAAAAAGACCTGAAGAAAGATCACCACCACCATGATTCCATAGAGAATGGTTACCGAGGTATCTTCAAACATATCCAGAAAGCGAAAAAAAAGAGATTGCTTTTTGGCTTCCATAGTTTGCCTCCTTATGTTTGCCTTTATCAGTTTCCCATCACCCTTAAGCTAAAAAAGCTTGCTTGCGTTCCGGGATTAATAGAAATAATGGTTGAGCAGGATCATCATCCTGCTCAACCTTCATACCTTTTTACAGATGAACGTTTTTAGTTACCCATTTCCTGAATCTGTTGGATCAGGTCGGCACCAATGGTGTCTTCCCATTGTTCATATACAGGGGCCATAGCCTCCTGCCAAGGTGCTACGTCAGGTCTGGTAATCTGCATTCCTTCTGCCTCTAGTTCGTCAACCAGTCTGTCGTCCATTTCCTGGATCATGCCTCTTTGAATTTCTGTCGCTTCAATGGCTGCTTGCTGGAAAATTTCTTTTTCTTCATCTGTCAGGGTATCCCAAAACGCACCGCTAATCAACAGTGGAGCCGGAGCGTAGAAGTGGCCTGTCAGTGCCAGGTGATCCTGCACTTCAGAAAATCTCGACACCGAGATGATGGGTAGTGGATTTTCCTGACCATCTACTGTTCCCTGCTGCAATGCAGTAAATAATTCACCAAAGGCCATTGGTGTCGGGTCGGCTCCAACTTGTCTGAAAGAATCCATGTGGATCTGATTTTCCATGGTTCTGATTTTCAGACCCTGCATATCTTCCGGAACCATAATCGGTCTTTGAGAGTTGGTAATGTTACGGAAGCCATTCTCCCAAAACGCTAATCCTACAATGCCCGTACCTTCCAGCTGATCAAAAATACTCTGTCCAATTTCACCGTCCAACACACGATATGCATGCGGTTTGTCTTCAAAGATAAACGGAAGATCCGTTACCAGAAATGCATCGGAGAAACCAGCCAATGGAGCTGTCGAAACAACAGTTAACTCGATGGTTCCCATCTGAACTCCTTCAATAAGTTCACGCTCTGAACCCAGCTGAGAATCAGGATAGGTTTCAATTCTAAACTTTCCATTGGTTCTCTCTTCCAGCATTTCACCATAAACAATCAGTCCCTGATTATATGGGTGAGACGCATCAGGAGTAGTGGCTCCTCTTAAAACAATTTGATCTTCGCTTGGAGCTGGAGCTTCCACTTCTCCATTTTCAGGCGCCGGAGCCGGCTCCCCGTTTCCTCCGCAACCTGTAACTGTTACCAATGCAAAAACCAGTACCACTAGAAGTGATAAAACTTTCATCGTTCTTTTACTCACACAAACTCCTCCTCTTCTTTTTACGTGCTGATTCAATGTCTTCTGGAACTTCTGACTTCCTGTTAATCAACCACCCCCTTCACATATCAACATTATGGGTTACATGGTTATAGCAATTCGGGCAATAGCAAATTCCCTATGTCCGAATATTTCCGATCTGGTCTGTTTCCCATTGATTACCTGCAGGTATTCCTGGTAGATTTCCTGACCAGCTTCTTCCAAGCTTTTGGACCCATCAATCATTTCGCTTAAATCAATATCAATATTGTCCACCATGGTCTTTACTGTTGAAGGATTGGCGCATATTTTCACAACTGGTGCGATGGGTGAGCCTGTTGGTGTCCCCCTCCCGGTAGTAAATACAATGAGTTGCGCCCCCCCGGCAATCATACCGGATATGGACTCAATATCCTGCCCAGGAGTATCCATTACCACCAACCCTTTTTGGCTTGGCGTTTCGCCATATTCCATTACTTCTAGTATTGGCTTCGTTCCAGCTTTGTAGATGCATCCCAGGGATTTTTCCTCGATGGTACTGAGTCCCCCTTCAATATTACCAGGGGTAGGATTGCCACCGCGTATATCAACGCCCATTCGCTTTGATTCCTCTTCCACCCGGTCAACAATGCTGAATATGCTGTCTGCCACTTCCTGACTGCCAGCTCTTTTTGCAAGAACGTGCTCCGTTCCCGTCAATTCTGTGGTTTCAGACAATATAACCGTCGCTCCACTTTCCACCAGCATATCCGATGCATAGCCGGTGGCTGGATTCGCCGCCAAACCCGAAGTGGTATCAGATCCACCACATTCGGTTCCTAGTATGATATCACTGAGATTTATCTCTGCACGCTGAACTTGGGAAGCATCTGCAACCATTTTCCTTGCCAGTTCAGCACCTTTTCCCACGGTATTCAGGGTTCCCCCTGATTCCTGAATGATAAGATATTCCACCGGTTTTCCGGTAGTGCCGATCTCTTTTGCAAGATCCTCAGGCTGAACCGTTTCACAGCCAAGACCCACTATCAGAGTCGCTGCCACGTTAGGGTTTTTTCCTATACCTGCCAGCGTACGGACCGTTTGTTCCTTATCTCTTCCGATTTGGGAACAACCATGTTGATGAGTCAGAGGAATAACACCTGGCACCTGCTCTGAAATCATTTCGACAACTCGATTAGCACAAACAACAGCGGAAAGGATAACAACATGGTTTCGAATACCAACTTTTCCGTTTTCTCTCCGAAATCCAGTAATCAATTAATAAGCCTCCTTCATTATTTGGTAAGATCTCCTCTTCCTCGTTGGCTCACCACATTATGCACGTGAATGTGTTCGCCTTTCCAAACGTCCTTAGTAACCCTTCCGATCACCTCTCCGTACTTAACAACCTCCTGGCCTATTGCCAAATCCACAATCGCGATCTTATGCCCAAATTTGATATCTTCTTTCACCACCAACACAGCCTGCTTCCCGTCTATTTCCACTTTGTGCTCCTGGCCTTTTGCTAACTCCCGGGTAGCCGTTGCAACGTTATCTTTTGAGTTGATGACAATCAGTTGCTGCACCTTTATTTCCCCCTTGACCGTTTGCCCAATAGTTTGATATTGTCAAATTCTATTCTTGCGCTTGGACGCATCGATTTAAATTAAATATATCTTACTCCCCCTGCACTCCTTCGTCAAGAAGCAAGTTAATTACAGTTTTAATTTCATATCTCCGTTTTCGTCGTACTGCAGCGTTTCCTCGCCCAGAACTTCCACGTATTCTTTTCCCTTGGTCTCATTCAGTAGCGCCTCAGAAACCAGCAGTTCTTTAACATCCAGTGTGTTTTTTATAAAAGCCACCTTCGCATCAGCCATGGTTACTTTTCGATTGCAGCAGGAAAGCGCCGTTAAAATCGCCAGTTTATCATTTTCCTGAATGATCGGTATAAATCCTCTTTCCAAAAATCCGGATGTAATGACATTGGCATACGTCGTTTCTAAGTCCAGCTTATTAAACAGACGTCGGGTAATGACATCTGCGAGCCCTACTCCTAATCCATTGTGGTGACTTTCTTCTGTCAAATCAAGGCACACGATTCGATAGATGGAAGGTCCATTTGAATCATCTTCGCCTCTCACCAGAATTCTACCTGTAATATTGGAATCAATGCCCACACCACTGATGTTTTTACCCATTTCCTGGACCACCAACAAATCTGCCGTATTAAAAGGCAGCGACGGCATAAGCGTTTTTGCTTCGATAATAAGCTCTTTTTCCCTGTCTGCAATTTTTTCTTTCGGCAGTACTTCAATTTTCGCAGTCGTATCTTCGGCATTTTCCAAAATGGCTACTCCTATCAAAATAGGTGCTTTTTCCATAATGATTTCCGCCGCTTTCGGGATCAGTTTCGATAATCCATAAATACCATATTCATGGATGGCCATGGCGCCGATATGATTTCCAAAACCAATCGCCATCTGCTTTAGTAGTCCGCTCTCTATTATGTCATGATAGTCTGTGTGCGCTTTCACTCGATTCAGCATAATCAGGCCGTCCATGGACAAGGCCACTGTATCAAAGTAAACCGGCATTCCGTCTGGCTCAACGGTTCCCAGCTGCTCAACTTCCATATTGCTCAATACCGGAGCTCCCACGGTTTCTTCCGTGATGCCATATCCTTTCAAGTATTCCTGCTGGCCTTCGGAAGTGGCACCTCCATGGCTGCCCATAGCAGGGATAATATGGGGAATGGCTTCACGCTTTTTCACTTCATCGACAACAGCCTTTACCAAATTCGGCAACTGGTAAATTCCACGACTGCCCACCGCGATACCTATTTTCGCCCCAGGTTTTATCCGTTCGCCGTATTCCAAAAAACCTTTTGAAATCTCATCAAAGACGTTTTCCACCTCTTCTATGGAGAAATGCTGTCGAAGACGATACATTTTTGGCAATTCACTGACCCTTGTTTTCATCAGCTTCTCACTCCTTTATGGTCTCCCATATATCCGATTTTTTCCGATATATCGCTGCACGCATCCTTGACCAGAAGGACTATTTTTTCCATCTTTCCATCCGACATTCTCACAGTCGGACCAGACACGCTAATGGAGTATTCCACTTTACCCTCATGGTTAAAAATTGGTGCCGCCACACATTTCAAGCCAACACTGTACTCTTCGTTGTCAATTGCATAGCCGTTTTTCCTTATCGTTTCAAGCTCTTCCAGTAAATCTTCCATATTCACAATAGTATTGGGTGTAAAGGGTTTAAAAACACTTGGAATCGCTTTCATGAGATCCTCATGGTTCAGAAAAGCCATAAGGGTTTTTCCCATGCCTGAGCAGTAAGCCGGCAATCGGGCTCCTACAGAGGATGCGATGCGCATGGACTGCCAGGATTCGATCTTATCAATATATACCATCTCTTTGCCATTCAGTGTCCCAAGGTGGACAGTTTCCTCAACTTCATTGCAAATCTCCCTGATTTTAGGACCGGCAATATGAATAACGTTGAGGGAATTTGCTGCCCGACTCCCAAGTTCCATTAGACGTAGGCCAAGTCGATATTTATGTGACTCTGCATCCTGGTTAATCAAACCATGATACTTCAGCGTATTTAAAATGCCATGTGCCGTACTCTTATTTAACCCAACTTCTTCCGCAATTTCCGAGAGCTTTCGCTCAGGTTGATACTCTGAAAAACAGTTAAGGATCGTAACGGTTCTGTCAATCGTTTGAATTCTTCCAGTTTTTTTCATGTTTATCCCTCAATTTTCATTCAAATTAGTTGGAAAACTGTTTCTGTCTTAATGGTAGCACATTCAAACTATTCTGTAAATAAAAAATAAACGGCGTTCATCATTGTCGAACAACTTGCCTGTTATTGTTGCACAATCACTGAAACACCGTCAGGAATTACCGTCACCGTTGCATTTTCTCCTTTCATCCCGAAAGCCATCTGCATTGCTTTTTCTAAAGAAGAGGCATGCATCATGTGCATGTCCTTAACCAGCTTTTCATCGCATTGGTCTGTCACCAAAATAACCGGGTGCTTCATCAGAATCCTTGCCAGGATCTGTGATTCCCACTGATCCGGAATCGTGCAGTCCATGTCAATTTTCATAATGCGTTCCATCACTTCTCCGGCTGTTTCCGCTTCCAGAAACGTTTGGTAAAAAGCTTCCCCGCCATGGCCATCGTTGCATGCGGATGCAATGATAATAACAGCATCAGGCTTTGCCGAGGCTTCCGCCGCGGTCATTCCCTTAACCGTTTGGTAGATATTCTGATCCAGCGGATATCCGCCATTGGAGGTTATAAGAATATCCGCCGGCAATGCCTCCACGCTTGCCAGTTTTTCCACAAATTGACAGCCTTTTTCATGGGCCCTCAGCGGTTCACCGGCAAATGCACGAATGACTTTTTTATCATTGTCAATAACCACATTAAGAATAAACTTTAAGTTGGCTTTATCCGCTGCAAAAAGCATATCAATATGCAGCGGATTGTTTTTCAGTATTCCAGTTCTTGCATTTGGATTGATAATGAATTGAGCACAGTGATTTGCCAGTACGGTTTTTCGCCCGGCAATCCCTGGCAGCACGCTTTTTCGCCCTCCGGAAAAGCCGGCAAAAAAGTGGGGTTCTATGAAGCCCTCAGAAATGAGTAAATCCGCTTCCACGGCCAAACGATTCAAGGCCAGATCTCCGCCGGAAGGAAGCTTCCCAAGATAAGTCAATTCCTCTTCGTCATTGCAATCATGCACCATGATGGTTTCATTGGTAACAATTTTATCGCCAAAACGCTGCACCATTTCCTCTTTGGTGGTCGGACGGTGAAATCCGGTGGCAATGAGGATTGTAATATCAGCCTTCGGGTTTCCTTTTCTTATTTCATTAAGAAGAATTGGCATGGTGATTTTGCTGGGCACAGGCCTGGTATGATCCGAAGTAATGATCACAACTTTTTCTTGTCCTTGTGCCAATTCTTTAAGCCGGGGAGAATCCACAGGATTTGCAAGTGCTTGTTCTACAAGTGCGTCTTCTGTGGTTTCTGCTTTGAATGAATGTGCTTTGGATTCCAGGACCCCTAAAAGATTCCTGTCTGGTACTTTCAGTTGGAGATGTGTTGTGGAATAAGGTATTTTTATGTCCATTCTACATATCTTCCAGGTCGAAAATTTTTCCCGGATTCATAATATTATTGGGATCCCAAGCTCTTTTGATGGCCTTCATCAGTTCCAGTTCCGCAGGATTGATCAGCTCTTTCATATACGCTTTTCGTTTCAGCCCAATACCATGCTCGCCACTGATTTTTCCACCCAATTTATCCGTGGCTGCATAAAGTTCACGAAGAGCTTTTGGCTCAATTTCATGCCAGTGTTCCATGGTGGAGTTCGGGTTTTTCACCAAGTGAGCATGTATGTTGCCATCACCAGCATGGCCATAGCAAGGAACCTGAACGTCATACTTTTTTGATATTTTTTCCAGCTCAGGAATCAAATCCGGAATGGCCGATATGGGAACAACAATGTCTTCAATCACCTGGACCGGACTGGCAACCTTGAAAGCCTCAGCTATGTTTCGTCGTACGCTCCATATCCGCTCCTGTGTTGTATAGTTATCCGCTACATACACTTCTATGGCGCCATTCTCCATACACAAGTCGCCGATTTTTTCCGCATCCAGCTCCACCTGATCCTGCTCTGTGCCATCCATTTCAATCAGCAGCATGGCACCGCAGTCCTGATAGGGAAGGGTTTCGTTCAGATATTCACAGGATGTCTGCACTGACAATCGATCCATGAATTCAATGCCTGTCGGAATTAATCCACCGGACATGATCTCCGGCACAACATCAATGGCATCCTTTGGTGTTTTAAACAACACCAGAAGGTTGGACTTGGCCGTCGGAAGTCCCGTCAGCTTAACGATAGCCTTGGTAACAATTCCCAAAGTACCTTCCGATCCGACAATCAGCTGCTTCAGATCATAACCGGTTACGTCCTTGGCCAGTTTTCCGCCCAGTTCCACAATATCACCGGTAGGCGTTACCAGCTCGACGCCCATAATGTGCCTGCCTGTTACACCGTATTTGATGGCTTTCCCTCCGCCGGCATTTTCAGCAATGTTTCCTCCCAGGTAGCAGGTTTCCAGACTCATTGGGTAGCCGGCAAAAAACAATCCTTTTTCTTTTACCAGCTCATTCACTTCATTGGTGATAATTCCGGACTCTGCGACAAACAACATGTTTGCATAATCAAGCTCTACCACTTTGTTCATTTTTTCTACAGAAAGCAAAATCCCTCCATACACCGGAATGGCTCCTCCCGAAAGGCCGCTGCCGGCTCCGCGAGGCGTTACGGGAATTTTTTCCCGGTTGGCAAGCTTTACCACTTCTGCAATCTGTTCGGCAGAGACTGGTGTGATGACGACTTCCGGCATATGACCGTATACTTCTGCATCGGTTTCGTCGTGAGAATAGGACTCCATTTTTTCTTCGTCGACAAAAACATTTTTTTCGCCCAAAATGGATATCAGTTCATCTAAAATTTCTTTCGTAACGGGATTATACTGCATCTACCGTCCCTCCTTTTTTGCCATTTCCAGTTTTTTATTCAGCGCCGGAATCACTTCAAAAAGATCGCCCACAATACCAAAGTCTGCCACCTGGAAAATATTGGCGTCCGGGTCTGAATTAATGGCTACAATGTGTTCCGCTGTTTTAATCCCTGCCAAATGCTGAATGGAACCGGAAACACCGGCACAAATGTATAATTTTGGAGAAACGGTTTTGCCGCTCAATCCTACCTGATGCGGGTAGGTTGCCCATCCGCGATCAACCGCATCCCGACTGGCACCGATGACCGCATCAAAATGACCGGCCAATTCCCGGAGCATGCCGAAGTTTTCCTCTTTTTTCATTCCTTTTCCACCGCTAACGATGACATCAGCTTCTTCAATGTTGACAAACTCTCCTTCTTCCTTGCGAATACCGAGAACTTTCACCCGTGAATCCACCAATGCTTCTTTTAATTCCAATCGAATGATTTCACCGCTCCGGCTGGTGTCCTCCGGCAGCGGACGACTTGATTTTGGTCTTACGGTTGCCATTTGCGGCGAATGGTTCGGCGTCTTGATGGTAGCCATAATGTTTCCTCCAATAGCCGGTCTGGTTTGCAGCAAATGATTAGTCCCCTCTTCAATGGCAAGCTCTGTGCAGTCCGCCGTCAATCCGGTGTTCACTTTTATGGCCACATAGGGCATCATTGTTCTTCCGCTGGTGGTGGCAGCCGCTAAAACAGTATGGGGCCTATAGTTTTCAATAAGATCTGTCAGCACATTGCTGTGGGTCTCAGCGACAAAATCCTCCAGTTTTTCGTCTTCCACAACGTATATCATATCTGCTCCCCGATAGAACAACGCCTGAAGGGTTTCGTCCTTCATCGGTCCCCCGATCAGTACGGAACAAAGACGGGTGTTCAGTTCGTCCGCCAGCTTGCGTCCACGGCTTAGCAATTCAAAAGAGACACTTTTCAACTTGCCGTTTTTTTGTTCTGCAATGGTCCATAATTCGTTCATCAATATACCTCCCGCTCCTGGTTTGTCCGATGACTACCACCGCTAAAGCTCCCTCTTTTTAAGAGGGAACTAAGCGGTGGTACGTCCTGGAAAACGGTTTCTAACCTTCAGATGGAGTTAAAAACTCCATCTGAAGCTAAGAATCCTGTTTATATAAATTCTTTGTCTGTCAGGAAATCCATCAGTTTATCGATGGCACCCTCGACGCCATCTTCTCCTTCAACTTTAACGACAGTGCCGCCTCTGGTTACGGTTGGAAAATCAATTTTCACCACTTTCGTAGGCGATCCGTCCAATCCCAGCGCATCCGGGTTCAAATCCACCTTTTCAGCTGTGTAGATCGGAACCTCCGTTGCTCTCGCTCTCTTTTTACCCCGAAGTGTTGGAAGCCGCGGATTGCTTATTTCCTTTACGACGGTCAACAGCGCCGGCATTGGCATTTGAAGCTTCTGGTACCCCTCTTCCACCAGACGTTCCACTACCAGCTCTTTCTCATCTACTTTTACAATTTTACTGACATAAGTTGCCAGGGGAAGATCCAGCCAGGCAGCAATTCCCGGACCTACCTGCCCGGTATCGCCGTCCGTTGCCCTCTCACCGGCAATAATCAGGTCATAGTCTCCAATCTCTTTAATAGACTGCGCAATCGTATAAGAAGTTGCCCAGGTGTCTGAGCCGGCAAATTTTTTATCAGACAGCAGCACTGCATCGTCACATCCCATGGCTAGTGCCTCTTTTAGCGCTTTTGTGGCAGATGGAGGACCCATGCTAATGACGGTGATTTTTCCGCCAAATTTTTCTTTCAATTGGATGCCTGTTTCCAATGCATACAAGTCTAACGGGTTAATAACCGTCTGAACGCCGTCCCGGATCATGGTGCCTTTTTCCGTGTCCATTTTTACATCGCTTGTTTCTGGCACTTGCTTAATCGGAATAATAATGTTCACTGCAATGCCTCCTTATTTATTGATGTTCTATCAACGGCTTCAATATTTTTTTCCAGCTTTTCAAGTTCTCTGACAACAAAATTCAGATGTTTTAACATAGCGTTTTTAGCCGCTTCCGGATCACGACTGCTGACAGCATCAAAAATATCCAGGTGCTGCTGGTACAGTTTTTGCCCGTTACCTTCTTTGGCAAACAAGCGATATCTGCCGCTTCGCATACTTTGCTCCAGAGAATCGGATATCGTATGCATAATGCGAATCAGTGCCCGGTTCTTGGTTGCTTCAGCAATGCAAAAATGAAAACTGGCATCATTTTCCTCGCCAAGGATATTTTTACCCAGGTCTTCTTCCATGAGGAGAATGTATTTTTCCAGCTTTTCCAGATCTTTGTCGTCTGCACGCAACGTTGCCAGTTCAACAGCTTGGACTTCCAGTATTTTTCGCACTTCCAAAAGTTCCATGTTTGTTGTCGGATCCATTAACGTCATGATCAAAAAAGGTTCGATCAGGGGTTTTTGATAATGGTCCGCAATAAAAGTGCCTTCTCCCTGTCGGGTTTCAAGAACACCAAGATGTTCCATAGCTGCCAGTGCTTCCCGCACAGATGCTCGACTGACACCGAGATTTTCTGCCAGTTCCCGCTCTGAATCGAGCCTGTCTCCCGGCTTTAGTTGTCCAGTCTTCAGAAGGCCTTTGATCTGGTCGACAATCTGCTGGTAAACTCTTTTTGTTTTCACTTGTTCAAACATGGATCTCATCCTTTTTAAGAAGATAGACCTGAATAAAGAAAGAACTATTGTGCCGGTCATCAGGTGGTCTGACCAGTTAAGGCAATGAAAAATTGACGAAGTATTTCATCAATTTCTCAAATATTATCATGGATTTATTTCTTTGTCAATAATCGTATGTTGATCCCGAAACAGCAAAAGACCTACTTCACCATTTTCGATATCTTTTTGAAGGTATCGGTTCCGGCATAACGACAAAGCTCAAAAAGAATTGATTCGCAGCTGGCAACCCTGGCGCCTTCCTGAATCATTCGCTTTAATGCGGTTTCTTTATCCGAAATCTTTCGAGACGATAAGCAATCTTCAATCACAACCGGCTGAAAACCTTTTTCTATTAAGTCAATCACCGTTTGCAGTACGCAAACATGTGTTTCGATTCCAGCCACGATTACCTGTTTTCTTCCTATTTGATCAAATGCTTTTTGAAACTCATCGTCATCACAGCAGCTAAAGGCCATTTTTTCAAGAGGCTTATTCGAATCCAACACCTCTGCTATTTCCGGTATCGTCGGTCCAAGTCCTTTTCGGTACTGCTCGGTAACAATAATGGGTACTCCTAATGCCTTCAAGCCTTTTATGAGGATCTTCATCCGCTCAATAAGGTCTTTGTGCTGTTGCACATGCGGTGTCAACTTCTCTTGCATGTCAATAATGACAGCTGCTGTGTTTTCTTTTATTAATCGCATCATCACACTTCCTTTCTTAAATCATTCTAATTCAGTTTTTACCCGTTACAGGAATTTCTCAAACGCGAAAGCCCTGCTCTTATGAGCAAGGCTTTTGCTAGCTCTTCAGTCTAGTCGAGAATGACCTGTTGCAAAATTTGTTTTTCCTGGATTTGAGCCTGCTCTTCTAAGTTTGAAGCTTTTCGAGCCATTTCATGTACAAAATCTTCGTCTTTAATGCTTCCAAGGTTAATCTTGACATTGTATAGAGCCGCCAGGATTGCCGTGCGTGCCATCATTGCCGCTACAGCACCATCGGTGACAGCATTGTTGTTGCCTTTTTGCACCACGGTTTCAATATCAATCATTAGCTCCATCACTTTTTCAGCAATGCTCATGGGGACTCTTGCCGCCTCTTTCGTCGCTTGCTGGATTGCTTCTTTTCTGGATTCCTTTTCTTCATCTGTTTCTTTAGGCATTTTAAAGCAGGCCATCACCCCGTTGAAGGACTCGGCATCTTTATCAATCAATTCAATCAGCTGATTTCGGGATCCATTCACCCGCTCCTGAATCACTTTCATCTGTTCTTCTACCTCAACATACTTTTTCTTGCCAATGGTTAGGTTTGCCACCATGGCTGTCAGTGCCGCTGCTGTTGCACCACTCATAGCCGCAATGCTTCCTCCTCCAGGAACAGGAGCATCTGATGCCGTTTCCTGAAGAAATTCTTTCACACTTTTATCCGCTAACATGAACATCTTCCTTCCTTCTGAGATCTGTATTCTATTCCATCAGAGATGTTTCCAATACCTGTTCCATGGTGAAATCTTCCAGGCGAAGATAATAGGCAGCTGAATCAATTAAAGCTTCCATGGGAACGGCTCCAATAATTTCGCTTCCCACTACGTTCACGCCATATCGCTGAGCCTCTATCTTAACCAATTCAAAAACTCTGTACAACGCTGTTTTTGTATAGTCGGTCATGTTCATGGAAACCTGTACAATCCCTCTGTCTTTCAACTCAACACCCATACCTTTGCAATAACGAAGGCCTCCACTGATATGTCGCACATTCTTGGCGATTTTATCTGCTATTTCCGGATCAGAAGAGTCCAGGTTGATGTTATAGGCCACCAAAGGCATCCGAGCCCCTACAGCTGTCACTCCTGTTTGAGGAGGCATTTCCGTTGGACCAAAATCCGGCTTCCATTCCGGATCTTTGATCTTTTCTGCCATGGCTTCGTATTGTCCTTTTCGAACTTTCGCCAGGTTTTCCCGACTCGGGTTTTTTGCCGCTTTTTCATAAAGGAAGATCGGTTGTCCATACGTTTCCGCAATTTCTTCAGCAACACTTTCTGCCAGCGCCACCGTTTCTTCCATGGTGATGTCTTTAATAGGAACAAACGGAACCACATCGGCGGCTCCCATGCGAGGATGCTGACCTTCGTGCTTTGTCATATCAATCAGTTCAAAGGCCGTCCCAACGGCTTCCACCACTGCATTCTTCATAGCCTGGGCTTCTCCCAGAGCCGTAATAACGCAGCGGTTATGGTCTTCATCACTGCTGTAGTCCAATAATTTTACGCCCGGAGTGTTACGAAAAGCATCGGCTATTTTTTCTACAACGCTTTGGTCACGACCTTCACTAAAGTTGGGAACACACTGTACAATTTGCTTTTTTTCGCTCATGTTTGTTTCCTCCTTATTCTAATAACTTGTGGCGGTTATCCATTACCAGTATACCATCTTTGATGACGCGTTCAACGGAATTAACACCAATATGGTAGGCCAGGAAATGATAAGACCTATCCTGCAGAATAATCACATCTGCCTTTTTCCCGGGATCCAGGCTGCCGATACGATCCGCCCTGTCCACCGCTGCCGCACCATTAATCGTCAGTGCTGTAATGACTTCTTCCGGTGTCATTCCCATATAAAGGGTTGCCAGGGCAATAATTAAAGGAATGGACTCTGTGTGACAGCTGCCGGGATTAAAGTCTGAAGCAAGTGCTACAGCACAATTGGCTTTGATCATATCTCTGGCCCGGGCATAGGATTCTTTCAAACTAAAAGCTGTTCCGGGCAGCAATGTTGCTACAACATCTTTTTCTGCCATGGCAGCAATACCGGCGTCAGATGCCTGCAGCAAATGATCGGCCGATACTGCTCCCACTTCTGCTGCCAGCTCAGCTCCTCCCAAGGGAACAATTTCATCCGCATGCATTTTCAGTTTAAAGCCCATATCAGCCGCCGCCGTCAATAATTTTCGAGACTGTTCAATGGTGAAAACATTTTTCTCCGTGAAGATATCGCAGAATTCAGCCAGATTTTCTTCCTTTACTTCCGGCAAGCTTTCCTTAATGATCTTCTCAATCATTTCATCCTCTTTGCCTTTGTATTCTTCCGGTACTGCGTGGGCTTCCATAAAGGTGCTGATGACATCCACCGGATGGTTTTCATTAATATCTTTCATGACTTCCAGCTGCTTTAGCTCTGTTTCTTTGTTGAGACCATAGCCGCTTTTTCCTTCCGCGGTGGTGACACCGAAAGACAGCATGGATGTCAGACGCCGATGGCCGTTCTTATAGAGCTCTTCTTTTGTCTCTTCCCGGGTGGCTTTTACGGTACTGATAATACCTCCCCCACGTTTCATAATATCCATATAGTCGTCGCCGCGCAGCCTCCAGGTAAATTCCTCTGCCCGGTAACCGCCAAATACAAAGTGGGTATGCGAGTCAACAAAACCAGGCAGTACTGCTTTCCCCTCCGCATCAATCACTTCGTAATGACTCTGGTCCACGCCATTCAGAATATCCTCTTCTTTTCCAACGGATTGAATGACTCCGTCTTCAATCACCATGGCTCCGTTTTCAACTATATGAAGTT
>SLLE01000067.1 GCA_007134225.1 Tindallia sp. | reverse complement strand
GCCACATCAGCGCCCAGGGTTTCAGACACGAAGCGGGCTGGCACCAACGTCCGGCCATTCTTGATCCGTGCCGGTGCGTCCAGGGTATAGGGTTCTCCGTTGACGGTGGCCGTGAGTTCGTCCACTGGCAGAATGATTTCCAGGTCGTCCTTGAAAGCGGTGACGGTGCGGGTTTCCTCGTTCCAATCCAGAGTCGCTTCCAGGGCCTCAAAAACCGCCCTCATTTCCACCAGGGTTCGGCCCGCCTCGATTTGCGGCGGAACGTCAGGATACAGAACTTGTCCGTCTACAAGGATCCGGGGCGGATCCGGTTCCGTCTGTTCGGCCATTGCCGACAGCGGAAAAAGGGCCAGCAGCAAGGCCATCAGGGTTAGCAGCCATTTTTTTTGCAAAAACAAAGTGAATCCCTCCTTCAGGTTTTTCTGAAAAAATCAAAGTGTTTGCGAACTTTAGGATCTATCTATAAGATACCCGCAGATCTGAAGTCTATAACATTCGAAAAATCGGGATTTGTCTGTTCCCTCGTCTTCTCCATAATCTCCCATAAACAACAGTTTTTCCTGGTTGAAAAAAGTCTTGCAGCCAAGTTGCGCAAAGGTAATGAGTGTCAGGTCGACGCTTCCATCAATTTCAATCAGTGAGCCGTCAGCGGTTTTTTGGAGCTTTCCCTGTCGCCATAAAAGAAACAGGCTGTTAATGATAAGGACATCGATTATTCAAGTTTATGATATACTTGAGAAAATGGCTGCAAAATGGCATTCCTCTGAAATACCTGGCAACACGGCTGGAAGTGAAGGAAGAACTGACGCCGATGCATATATCTATGCTTGAGTCGATATTGAGGGAATGGGCATTAAATACGCCGCTTTGGGCGCTGAAAGGATGGCGGTGCAGTGAAGTGAACGCCCTTAGGTACTGTCTCTGAAAGGATACTGGCGATGAAACTTAAGCTGGAACAAAACTGGATCAAAATAATTTCTTGGATGGCCGTTGCTGGTTGGATGGCCGTCATTTTTTACCTATCTCATCAGCCGGCGGAAGAATCCAATGCTTTAAGCAGTGGCATAACAGAAATGATCATTGTATTCTTAAAGGGGATTTTGCCGGATACCGAGCTGGACCTGAGAGAACTGAACTATTACGTCCGAAAAAACGCTCACTTCGTCGCTTATTTCATTTTATCCCTGCTAACCATGAATGCTTTTGGCCGCTCTGGCGTGAAGGGCAGAAAAAGAATAATCCGCACCATGTTCATCTGTGTTCTCTATGCCATAACGGATGAAATCCATCAGCTGTTTATTCCGGGGAGAGCCGGCCTGGTAAAAGATGTATTCATCGACAGTCTTGGAGCTGCTGCAGGTGCAGTCGTTTACACTCTCGGTCAAAGGCTCCTCAAATAAACCAGGGAGAGCAGCGGTGCCTGTCACTTAAGTTATTCTAAGCTGGTGATTTCCATGGATCGAATCAACCGTTCCAGAAACGGTATAATCCATAAAAACATAATGGATTTCTTGTTGGAAGAAAAAGGCCTTTGACAGGTGGTTATATTTCCTTATCAGGCGACAGCCGATCTTCAGAAGAGCCGGAGGAGGAAGGTTTTTCCACTGAAAAAGAAAAAGAAAGGGATAAAGCGGAGGAAGATCAGACAGATGAAAAGATTTCGCGGATGGACCGCATAATCCTATGATTGGATGGAAACGGACTTGCCGAAAAACTCAATGACCGGAGTGAAGATATGAAGAAATCCCTTACAGTGTTTATAACAGCCATCATTCTGCTATTGATAGTAATACAGCCGCTCATGGCTTCTGAGTATGCAGAAATACTGGACCTGCGGGAAGAAAAGGAAAGCTTGCAGCCACTGGAGGGGCAATGGGAATTTTACTGGGAAACCTTGTTGGAACCGGAAGATTTTAGGAATGATCCCCTGGAGCCTTCCGCTTATGTACCGGTGCCCGGTGCCTGGAACGGCTATCGGGTTAATGGGGAAGATTTATCCGGAGAAGGCTATGCCACGTATCGGACGCATGTACTGGTGGAGTCGGACCGGATGACCGCTTTCCGAATTCCCCGGATCCTGACGGCCTACCGGATGTGGGTGGACGGGGAAGAAGTGGCTTCCGCCGGAACGGTGGGAACCAGCCGTCAGGAAAGCACTCCTCGGTATCTTCCGCAGCAGGTCTTTGTGGTGCCGGCATCGGAAGTGGTGGAAATCGTGGTGCAGGTGTCCAACTTTCACCACCGCAGCGGGGGAATCCTGGAAAACATTCAGGCCGGAACGGAAGCACAGGTGTTGTCTGCCACAAAAAGCCGGCTGGCCTATGAACTCTTTCTTTTTGGCAGTTTGCTGGTGATGGGAATTTACCACTTGCTGCTGTACCGGTACCGGCAAAAAGACCGGTCTTTGCTGTATTTTGCCCTGTATTGCCTGATGATCGGAATTCGAACCACGTTGGTCGGTGAAATTTTCCTTATTCAGGTGTTTCCGAATTTTCCCTGGGAAGTGGCACATAAGATGCAGACCCTCGGGTTCTATGGAGGTGTACTGATTTTGGTGCTGTTTTTCCGTGAAATGTATCCGCGGCATGTATCGGTGACGGCGGTCAGAATCAGTGCCCTGGTGGTGGGAATATTCGGCGCGGTGGTGCTGGTGACTCCGGCCCGGGTTTTCACGGTGATCAATCCGGCATTTCAGATTTTCACCATTCTGATCAGCCTGTATTTTTTTGTTATTCTATTGCGTATTTGCCGGCACAAAGAACCGGGCGCCCTGTTTATTGCGTTCGGATACGGTTTTCTAATCGTTACGGTGATGAATGATTTGATCTATGTCAGTATCCTGATGAGTGACTACCAGTTTCTGAACCGGATCATTCTGCGGGGAAATCTTTCCTCCTTCGGACTGCTGGTCTTTGCCCTGACTCATTCTTTTGTGCTGGCGATCCAATACGCCAACACTTATAACCGGAACGAGGAAATGACCCGGGAACTGATGGATCTCAATGAGAATCTGGAATCCCTGGTGAAGGAAAGAACCGAGGATCTGGCGGTGTCTTACCGGAAAATTGAAGAACAGAAGCGAGAATTGGAAGAATCCAACCGGAAGCTGGAAATGATGGCGCAAAAAGATGGGCTGACGGGGGTCCGGAACCGCCGATACTTCGACGAAATTCTGGCCTTTGAATGGCGCCGGGCTTTTCGGATGCAGCAGAGCCTATCCTTGTTGTTTCTGGACATCGACAATTTTAAGGACTTTAACGATAAGTATGGTCATCAGGCCGGCGATGCCTGCCTGAAAAAAGTGGCGGAAGAACTGAAGAAACATGCGAAGCGGAGTACGGATACGGTGGCCCGCTATGGAGGCGAAGAATTTGTGGTGCTGCTTTCAGACTCGGATCATGAGGGAACCGGAAAGCTGGCCGAAGAGATCCGGGCCGGTATGGAAGCGCTGGGGATTACGGTCAGCATCGGTGCCGCCCGGATGACCCCGGCGGAGGATGTTACGAAGGAAGACCTGATCCGGGAAGCGGATCAGGCCATGTATAAGGCGAAGCGAAAAGGCAAGAATCGGGTGGAATTTATGCTATAGGATGGGTTCCAGAACTGATTGGTGCCTGTCACTTAAGTCCAATGTCATCGAGGTTCCTTCCAACTATCTGGAATATGTCACCAGCAACTATCAAAAAGAGTATATCCCTTATGCAAGCCTGGAAAAAGCCCTGGCACTTATTGGTATGGATGCGGCAGTGTTCAAGAAAGAATCATCCAACGAACCGGAGATGGATCTTGATGACATCTTCGAGGAGTTCGAGTCATGAGAGCATCCCTTGATGCAGACGTTGTGATCCACCTATATGGGAGCTGTAAAGAGGGCTTGAGATCATCACCACACAAACCATGCACCAGCGGCCTATGACATTTAAATCCCGCATGAAAAAGACGGCAATGCGCTTTAGTCAAAGG
>SLLE01000089.1 GCA_007134225.1 Tindallia sp. | reverse complement strand
TTTCGATGCCAGTTTAATACGTTGTAATAAACCAGTTCACGGGTAGCTTGCTGGGAACTTAAAACCTGCATGATCCTGCTCTTTTTGCTTTTCAGATCTTCGTCCGGCTTTTGTAAAATCGCCACCATATCGCCGGTATTTTCGTAATTATATTTTTTGTCCGCCCAGGGGCCAGCGGCCATCTTCCACTTTGTATTCGGCACCGCGGCCCACGGGACAGTTGGCACAGGCATAGGGCTTTGTCTTGTAATGAGAATCGAAGGCGGGAGCACCGACTTTTTCCGCGCTATCCTCACCTTAGTCCACTATGCCGATGCCATCCCAGTTTTTCACCGGAGAGTCGCCACTCAGGGCAGAGCCGTTGGTGGTGATCCCAGTCCCTTAGACGCCGAATTCCTCCGCAAGCTGATTGCCTTTCATCCCTTCCGTTATCTTTTTATTAATTTCAGTGATTCGATCCGGATCGGCAACCTTGATTTCCTGAGTCCCCCGAACGGAAATGGCTTTTATTTTCTTGGAGCCCGTGATGGCACCGCCGCCACCCCGTCCCGGTGCCCGATGACCGTCGTTGATGGGACAGGACATATAGGCACATTTTTCACCACTGGGGCCAATGGCTGCCACCCGAAGTTTTGACTCATCAGTTTCCTTTTTCAGGAATTCCCAAGTGGACTTGGTATCCTTTCCCCAAAGCATGGAAGCGTCTCTGATTTCCGCTTTTCCGTCCTGGATCCAAAGATAGACCGGATTATCGGAAACTCCGTTGATAAAAACGCCGTCATAACCGGTTCTTTTAGTTCCGGTCCGAAAAATCCACCGGAGTTGGCATCGTTCCAACCGACGGTTACCGGAGACTTGTGGACGATCATGTAACGGCCGCCAAAGAAAGCTTTAGTGGCATTGGCCGGCCCGGTGACAAAACCCAGCATGCTTTCCGGTCCCAGCGGATCGGCTCCGGCTGGCATGTAGTCATACAAAACTTTGGCACCTATGCCGTAGCCTCCGACGAACTTGCGGGCCATTTCCTCCGTCAATTCTTTTTCTTCAAGAGTTCCATCCGATAGATTGACAAACAACAGCGTTCCGGCATATCCATCTAACATCGAAAATCCCCTCCTCTTTCGGTGATTCCGATTTACAACATTTGTTCTTAAATAATCGTTACCCTGATCAATTCTGATTACTCATTCAACTTCTTCTCGGAACCTACTTCAAGGTGATCATTCAAGTGAAGTTGGTTGTTTGACGCGAAGTGTGAAAAAGGAAATTTTACCAGATATCACCGTACCGGCCAATCCGGGTATCCCGGCGCTGGAAGACATGAATGCGCTGCACCATAAAAAAAGCTTCCAGACTACCGGTTGACACACCAGCGGTTCAGAAACTTCGATAGAGTTACTCTAATGATAAAGATTCACTCTGATATCGTTCTTTATTCATTTGATTAGAGAATTCTTGAAATAAGTGAAAAGAGCACCAGCACTACTACAATGATACCAATTATTCTAAACATATTGATCCCCTCTCCTGAAAAGTCTACACACTTCCTTTTTACGATTCTTCGAGCTCATACATACTCAATTTTGCGTCAATCATTACCGATTCTTTTTTCGCTTCTTTTCTATTGGAAAAACGATCCTTTCAACAATTCTATCCCATAAGCCTAATCATTACTCACCATTACTGATATACCCTTTCTACTCTAGTGCGAAACGGTCGTATGTTCAAATTAATCTATTTCTGCAAGCAATAAAAAAGACACCTGCTGTCGGTGCAAGTGTCTTTGGTCTGCATCTTCATTGATCGGTACAGTTGTTAACCGATCAACTTTTTTCAATGTTGGCAGGTCAGCTTTTAATCAAACTGGTCTTCATATCCTTTTCGAAGAACCTTATATTCTCCGGTTTTCGTATTCAGATCGTAGATGTCGAAATTGCTCCGAATATCGAACCCTTCATAATGAACTGCCAGGTTGATGGATGCCGAGCCTTCTTCACCACTTTTGATCCTGTGAAATACATGAGTCGGCCAACTGAGTACGGCGCCGCCCTCGAAAACCAGTGTGCCATTGTGATAAATCCGCTGGGGTTGCACCACAAATTCCTCTACCCGACCGTGTTCTTTGTTGTAGAGATGAACAGTTCGCTGGCCATGAAGCACGACCAGGTTATCCGCCTGGTGTTCATGCATATACCAGGTCAAGGAAGTATCTCCCACAGCACCGGGAGAATCCGCACCGCCTTCGTGTAATACCCGGTCAATGGAGTCAATATGGGGCAGGGTTTTCAGGGGATAGAGGTCAAAAAGAACGCCTGGCGTTTTGCGAAACAATTTCATTTCAATAATGTGATATAATCCTTTTACTTCTTTGATGATCTTTGACATCAAATGCTCCTTTCCATCCAGTACCATCAGCGAGTGTTCAGAAAAAACAGGATCCCCCCTCAAACAAAACCCCCTCAAAAATTGATCGAAGGGGGCAAAACGATTTCTTTATCTTTTTTTTGCGGCTTTTTCCGCTTCCTTCACTTTGGCTTTCGCCTGCCCTTTTACGACTTCCGTTTTGGCTTTCGCTTTGCCTTTGGCTAGCTCCGCCTTGGCTTTTGATTTACCTTTAAACTCTTCCATTGCACCTTTGATTTTTCCTTTTAAAATTTCCATGATCTCAGCCTCCCTAAGTGATACTTAGCAGTACCATCTATTAGTATTATGCCGCTGAATACGCTTTTTTAATCATACTTTTACGATATTTTTTTATCGAAACCCGAAACAAGCCGCACGAACCATCTCTCTGGCTTTTTGATTAATGGGTTAAGAGTACCTGAAAACTAGGGTTGACAGCAGGCTTTTGATGCGGTACATTATTTTTGTGCAATTTCATTGATCTTAACTGGTGCCTCCTGCCCACAGGAGGATAATAGGGAATGGAGTGAGAGTCTCCAGCGGTCCCGCCACTGTAACCGAGGAATCAATCCGTATCAACCCACTGCTTTCACAGGCACATGCCTTAAGAAAAGCGGGAAGGGGCGGAAGCGTAAGGATTCGGAAGTCAGGAGACCTGCCAGGTAAGTCTGTTGCCCGAGAACGGGTTATATGTGGATCATGGTAACATCCTCAGCATTATTATGCTGGGGTTTTTTATGTTTAAATGTTCGCAACTATTATTAAACAATGGATCAGGAGGAATGTACTTATGCAAAAATTAAAACAAACCCTTGAACAAATCGGTGATCTGGATCAAAACGCCATGAAAAAATGCCAGGAAAAGCTGGACAATCTTACAAAACCGCCAGGAAGTCTGGGCATGCTGGAAGAACTGGCTGTTAAACTGGCCGGAATCAGCGGCAATCCAGAACCGGTTCTAAAGACCAAAACCGTTGTGGTGATGGCCGGAGATCACGGCGTTGTGACTGAAGGCGTCAGTGCCTTTCCGCAGGAAGTAACCCCTCAGATGGTGATGAACTTTTTGAACCAGGGCGCTGCAATTAACGTGCTGTGCAACCATGCCGGTGCACGGGTCCTGGTAGTGGATGTCGGCATTAATGCCAAGCTTGAACATCCCGGCTTGATATCCAGAAAAGTAATGATGGGTACGGAAAACATCGCCGCCGGACCGGCCATGAGCCGTGATCAGGCTGTACAGGCTCTGGAAGTAGGCATAGAAATAGCCGGCGAGGAGGTGGCTAGAGGCGCTTCCATCCTGGGAACCGGCGAAATGGGTATCGGGAACACCACTCCCAGCAGCGCGATTTTAGCTGCTTGTAACGGCCTTCCGCTGAACACACTGGTGGGACGCGGAACCGGTATCCAGGACGATGCGCTGGCCAACAAGATCCGCGTCATTACCCATGCCTTAGAAATAAACCAACCGGATGCAGGTGACGGAATAGATTTGGTGGCCAAAGTCGGCGGACTGGAAATTGCCGCCATGGCCGGATTAATCTTAGGCGCTGCCGCCAGTAACATTCCCGTAATCATAGACGGTTTTATCTCCAGTGCGGCTGCACTAGTTGCCAGCCGCATCAGCCCGGCGTGTGTTCAGTACATGATTGCATCCCATGCTTCTGTCGAACCCGGCCACCAGCATGCATTAAAATTACTGGGACTCAAACCCATGTTGCACATGAACATGCGTCTGGGAGAAGGGACCGGCGCTGCCCTGGCCCTGAATATTGTTGAAGCCTCCACAAAAATCCTTCGTGAGATGGCCACCTTTTCCGACGCAGGTGTTTCAAAAGGATCGTGATCAAAACTCTTTATAGCTGTTTTCTAATTCTAACTGATTAACAATTGTGTCCAGTAAGGGCCTGTTTCACACTCCACCACACCCACGCCGATGGTAGTCACTTCATCCGTCAGAATGTTGTCCCGGTGTCCCGGCGAATTCATCCAGCCTTCCACGACCTGCTCCGCTGTCCGATAGCCTCTGGCAATGTTTTCTGCCGCCATCTGACAATCCACTGCATAATATGTAAGGAGGCCTCTCAAGCCGCCATACTTAGGCGAATCGTGAGACATGGTCTTATTTTGCTGCATATCCAAGGATTTAGATTCCGCTACTTTCATCAGCTCCACATTGATGTCCAGCGGATCAAGTCCTCTTTTCGTCCGTTCCAGGTTTGTCAACCGAACCACTTCCCGGGCTATTTCACTCAGTTCATCCGCCACTTCCGATTCCGTGTAAGTTTCCGAAAGGGCCTCCGATTCAGCTTCCTCCGGGTCATCCTGCATCGACTGGATCTCGGCTTCAGCCTCGGCGGAATCTTCCGTATAAATTGCTGCGTTACACCGTTCCGCGTCCCAAGTCACGAGGAGACCCATGGCTTCGGAAACAAAACGCAAGGGCACGAATGTACGGCTCTGGAGAATCACAGCTTTCGTATCAAATGAAACCGTTTCGCCATTCACATTCGCCTCACTCATCCCGATTTTTAGCAAGATCTCTTTATCGTTTCCGGTAATGGTCACCACGCGGTCATTTGCATTCCAGTCCACTTCCGCACCCAACTCTCTCGAAACGAAACTAACCGGGATCATGGTCCGGTTCTGAGCGTTTATGTAAGGGCCAGGTTCATCCCCAGGGATTGGCAGCCGTTCCCCGTCAATGGTGATGGACGGTGTTTCCGCAAAGGTCGGGGTAGCCGAAAGCGTTAGCATGATTATGATGGCCGTTATCATTAACAAGGCTGTTTTTCCGTATGTTCCTTTTTTCAATTTAGAATCCTCCTATCGGCAAATAATATTCTTCCATCTTTAAAGATAGCTCAAAACAAAGGTCAGAGCAATTATACCGAACATGCCCGTCTAATCCTATGCCACTAAAGCCCTATTTGACAAGTGGGGCGGGGGTGGTATATCCAAATTACTTTTGGCTTATTTTTTTTCAAATAGATAATGACTAACATACCACTCATCGCCTCCACGAAAAGCAAAAAATTCTGCACAAGCCATAAAAAATGTCCGCCAGTAAACCCACCATTTCAGAGCATGATCGTCTCCTTCTATTTCAGCCATAATCGGCATAATGGTACTCTTTTTCTCATCCATACGCTGAAGCCAAGCTTCAAGGGTTTTTTGATAATGCAGTCCAGAAACAGCCCATTGCCTCTCCAGTGAATACTTACGTGAGAAATAATGGAGCAAATCCTGACTGGGCATTGTGCCACCAGAAAAAAAGTGTCGGGACATCCAATCATTATCATTTCTTACTTCATAAGCATAAGGCGTGCTTTTATGAGTGAAAATATGTACGAATAAGCGTCCGTTTGGCAATAAGAAGTCAGCAATTTTATCCATGAGCGCTTCATAGTTTCGCATGTGCTCAAACATTTCAATGGATACTACCCGATGAAAGCGGCTTTCACAGGAAAAATCATTAATATCTTCGGTAAGAACCGTAATGTTCTTCAGATCTTCTTCCTTGGCTCTGTTATCAATGTACGCTTTCTGGGTTGATGAATTTGAAACCGCCAGAATATCAGCAGAAGGATATTTTCTAGCCATATACAATGTCAATGATCCCCATCCACAGCCAAGATCTAAAATATTTTGTCCGTCCTCTAATTCTGCGCGTTGGCACGTAAGTTCAAGCATCGCTTTTTCCGCATCATTCAGATGATCTTTCAATCTTTCAAACGGCACGATTTGATCCCAGTAAGCACAACTATATTTCATATCGGTACCCAGCACCTGCTGAAAGAAAAGAGTAGGCACCTCGTAATGCTGATTATTGGCTTCTGTCGTAAAAATAGCAATTGGCTGGCTTTTCAGATCATCAATATATTGGTTCAAATATGATTGTCGATCTTCTACACTGAAAGATTCCATTTCCTTTAATCGTTTTGCAGTCATCCTCCTAGAACCCCATCGAATCAGAAAATCCGGTATGATATTTTTTTCTAATAGTGGCTCAAACTTCATTTGACATCCTCCCATATGTGGTAAATTAGTCAGATGCTTTAATAGTTTCTTCGAAATCTAATGTACCCAGGAAACATTTTAACTAAAAAATAATTTTTAATTTTGAAATATTTTTGTTTCAGAAAATAGATGCCGGGTAATATAAAAGTAGTGATTTAATAACGATTATCAGTTGAACATGTATACCATATTTATTTGTTAACGAAAGAAAGGTGGATGAACATGGGTGTAAAAGTGAAATTATTTTCAAGCTTGCGTGAACATCGCGAAGAAGAAGTGTGCACGAAAGAGTGCTCATTTGAACCAACAGGCAGTGACACAGTGGAACAAGCTGTCGAAGCGCTGCATGTTAACAAGGATGACATTAAAATTGTGTTAGTCAATGGGCGGGATGCCGATCTTTCCACTCCTATAAAGGATGGAGATACTGTATCCGTATTCCCACCAACGGGAGGTATGTAGTTTAGGTACCATTCATCATTAGTCGTTTTTTTGAGGCCACTGGAATAGATAAATCCAGTGGCCTCTTCCTATGCTAACCCATTGGTTGCCACAAATCAAACCATTTTCTCCATTAATAATGGTTTTTTAATTATTTCTTTTTTGAATTCCCCTTCCCTGGTTTATCGTCATTATCTTTGTCAGGTTTGTTTTCATTTACTTCCTGTCTCTTTTCTCGTTCATCTTTCTTTCCTTCATCTTTGGAATTTTTAGGTTCAAGAAATGAGGAAACAACGGTATTTTGTAACGATTTAGACATGATTGTCTGGAATATTTTTGCTGGATGACTTCCACCAGAGGATTCCATGACATGCTTCGGATCTGATTTGTCATAACCCACCCATACGGCTGTCACCAGCTCTGAAGTATATCCTACAAACCACGCATCATTGGCGCCTTTAACGCCTTGAAAATCCTCAGTTGAAGGCAATTGAGTGGTGCCGGTTTTCCCAGCTGTCGGTCGGTCCAGGGCTGCATTTCTTCCTGTCCCTCCCTGGACAACTCCCATTAACATTTGAGTCATTGTGTAGGCATTTTCCGGTTTCATCACTTCAACTGCTTCTTCAGCAACTTCTAATAAAACGTTAGCTGTACCAGAGGTAATTTTTGTAATGGCATGTGCTTGATTCATTGAGCCTAAGTTGGGAAACATGCTAAATGCCTGTGCCATTTCTAAAGGAGAACCACCCTCTGTAAATCCGCCAAGTGCTATGCTTAAATTTCGATCGTCCTGATGCATTGGAATACCAGGTTTTTCCAGAAAACCAATACCAGTATCGATCCCTATTTCATGCAGCAATGCCACTGCAGGTACATTAACAGAATGAAATAATGCATCATACAGGGTAATGCTGCGCTGGTAGCTGTCATTGTAGTTCTTTGGCGTATAGCCATTAAAATCCATTTTTTTATCAATTAACATTGAGTTGGGTTTATTGCAGAACCTAGTTGTCTTTTCAACTGAGTGGCCCGGTTATAGCCACGGTGAAAGTGCTTGCCGCGACAGCCTACAAGCCCTCATATGCCACCGTTAGATGGATCCAGCACAACGTTAGGTAAAGCAGCTAAAAGTGCCGCTTCGGACAGGGTGATTTTTTCTATGTCTTTACCAAAGTAAGTTTGTGTAGCATTTTGAATGCCCCAAGTCGCTTCACCAAAATAGATTTGATTTAAATATAACTCCAATATGTCTTCTTTGCTATATTGGCGCTCGATCCGATAGGCGGTAATGGCTTCTTTGAATTTTGAGTATATGTCTGTTCTGACGTAAGAAAAAGATTTTTAGCCAATTGTTGTGTAAGCGTACTGCCTCCTTCAACAATAGAGCCTGCTCGCAAATTACGCCAGGCTGATTGGGCAATCCCGCGAAGGTCCACGCCTGGGTGGTCATAGAATCGCTGATCTTAAACGGCAATAATCGCAGCAAGTAATTCCTCTGATATTATTGATAATGGAACCGGAGTAAATTGGGTCGAAGACCGTTCCGATACGACTTCGTCATTTTTATCATAAATGAACAGCGCCTACGGCAAGGGATCTTCTAATTGACTAAGATCCTCCTCATATGAGCCCGCAACTAATATGGTCAATGTGATGACCAGTATTCCCATAAATACAGCACAAAAAATGAGTATTCACTCATGTCTACGACGCTTATCGAATTGTAATTTCATCTGCTGTTACCACCTTCCTCTCTTTTTTAACATGACATCTGTTTATTTTTCAAAAATATAAATAATTCAAGCCTGACCCTTTTTTTATGGTCATATCATGGTTAAATGAAAAAGGACAAGAGAAAAATCCCCTTGTCCTTGAGTTCTTTTGTTTTGTTTAGAGATGTCTGCTCAACGATTCTGATTTAACGAAGCTCCGTTTCCTCAGAAGGATACCTCCAAGGATCAAGAACAGTCCTGTCAGATAGAAACCAATGGGATTGCCGTCACCGGTCTGAGGTAGTTCAAGGCCTGCCAGAGCTACTTCTTCATCCAGATCGATTTCCAATTCCGGCTCTTCGGTCGGTTCAATTTCCGGTTCCTCGATTGATTCCACATCCGGTTCTTGGATCGGTTCCACTTCTGGTTCCTCGATCGGTTCCACTTCGTCAGAAGTTTCTGTCGTCACCGCCGGTAATCCGTTGCCGGTGCGGCGGGTTCTCGTACCGTTTTCATCCACATCATCACCGTTCTCTGTTTCCAGCCATGAGTTGGTGATGGTAACCTTGGTCTCTTCGCCAAGCTGCACATTGTATTCCCCTATTCCGCTTACATTCCATTCTTCACTTAATTCGCCCTCTGACACCGTGTAAGTACCAGGAGCCATGCCTTCCCATGTGATAGAATTGCCCGCTTCAATGGTTTGCGTGACACTGAAGTTATGCGGCCAGGTGACAGTGATCTCAAAGTCCGGTAGGATTATGTCGTGCACTGATCCATACACTTCTTTTGTGACCGTCAAAGAACCAAAAGAACTGGAAGAAGCTAAACAAACATCATTTGTGATGGTATTGGTGTCCAATGTGACCGCACCATTCCGAGCCAACAACTGTCCTTGTACTTCTGCGTCAGTTGTCGCTGTTATAGATTCCATTGCCAGGATGTGTCCCACAAAATAGGAGTCAGTTCCCAAGGTCGCGGAACTTCCAACCTGCCAAAAGATTCGACAGGGCCCTGCGCCATTGATGAGTACGATTCTACTGTCAGTCGCCGTGGTTAGTTCAGAGCCAGCCTGAAAAATGAAAACTGCATTGGGGTCGCCTTCAGCATCGAGGATGAGAGTACCCGTTATTCCGATACTGGAAGCTGATGTGTAAACACCGGGAGTTAAGGTTCTTCCACCAAGATCAGCGTCAATCGTTTTGTCAGTCGTTCTTCCAGCAGCGTCATTATATGCGGCTAACAAATCAAACTTGGCCTGTTCTGCGACGGCATCACCCAAGTATACATGTCCAGAAACTGTTACACTTTCTGCACCGGTGAAAGAAGTCCCTGGATGCAACCCAATATCTCCACCGGCAGTGCCACTGACTGAAGTTGGTCCGGTGTTTGTGATTGCTGAACCTGCCAAAACCCCAAAACTGGAGGCCGTTCCAAGGTCAACCGTTGGTTGGGCTGCATAAACTGCTAAATTCGCGGTAGGCACTGCCAACGCTGTGGCAAGCAATAACACCAGTATTAATGGCACTAATTGCGCTTTCTGAATTATTTTCATAAATAATTACTCCTTTATAAAATGAATTTAATTGTATTGGAAATATTTTTTCATAATATTCACAATTTTTAGTGCATAATTACCTTACATCTATCTGGCTAAAAAATATAAACCTTTCTCCCTCCATTGAACTGCAATGTTTACTGACGATCATATTAAATTTATTCTATAATCCCCTCTTTTCCTTATAAATAACGACTGTAAACGGTTCTTTTGTGTTGAAAAAGTCTAGTTTTTGCACAAAAGAAAACGCTACTCATATAATAGCGTTTTTACGGCTGACATTTTTCGTCAGGGTACACCATCTCTATGATTATACCCTTTCGTATTATATTTAATCACCGTTCAATATTTAATCTCTGTTCAGTGGAAAGCTGTTTCACTTTTGTCTGTTTTTACAACTAGTCACTGGCCGGACCCACTTCTGTATCTTCCACGATCTCAGGATCCACTTCCGTACCTTCCACAGGCACCGGACCCACTACTGTTTCTTCTGTATCTTCCACAGGCAAAGAATCCACTTCTGTATTTTCCTCGGGCTCAGGCTCCGGCGGCGGTGGCGGTGGTCGATATGTCGTATAGGCCGTTGGCTCCTGGCCTTGGGCATACCGGGCCGTCACCCTGGGAGACCCATGGGAAGCCAGTTTGTTGTCGTTGGGGTTGACCGTCACCCGGACAATGTCCGGCGGCTCTACAAAATGCCTGGGCTCAAACCCTTCATGGATTTGCTTCATAAGATCAGACCAGATCTTGGCGGCCATGGCACTTCCCTGAACTAAATCTTCATTCTGGTCATTGCCTACCCAGACGGCTGCCGAATAGTACGGAGTATATCCCACAAACCAGGCATCCCGCATGGAGGTGGTGGTTCCTGTTTTGCCTGCCACCGGAATATCCCTGTTATTGGGTGTGATGGCAGCACGTTTTCCCGTTCCTTCCGTTACGGCTTCCACCAGCATATCTGTCATCAGATAAGCTACCCCGGTGGATGTCACCTGATTGCTTTGTTTCCCACGGTAAATCACTTCCCCGGAAGCTGATTCGATCCGACGGATCACTGTGGGTTGCATTCGAATCCCTTCGTTGGCAAAGGTACCGAAAGCCATGGTCATTTCAAGGGGAGAAACCCCATAGGTCATTCCGCCAAGAACCGTTGAATAGACTTCATCATGAGTCAGCTCCGTTCCCCGCTGAAGCGGCGCTGTTCGGGGAATGTAGGTGGTAATCCCCAAGCGGGAGAGGCTGTTACCCATGATGGCCAGGTTTGTCTCGTGATTCTCCGTCAGTTGACCCAGCAAATGAACGCCTGCCACATTGCTTGATTGTGCCAGTGCTTTTTCCAGTGACATTCTTCCCCGGTAACCCTCATACCAGTTTCGTGGCCAGTTCCGCGTGGGATCCTCCAGATCGTATTGTACCGGTTTGTCGTCAATGTAAACATCCGGGCTGTACCCATGTTCCAGGGCCGGAAAGAAGGCCGCAATGGCTTTCATGGCTGATCCTGGCTGTCGGGGCTCTGCTGCCCTATTGAAAAGCTGCCGACCTTCGTCAATGTGGCGGCCTCCAATCACTGCCAGCACTTCGCCTGTTCGGTGATCGGAAAGCACGAAAGCACTCTGGGGCTGATTGATTCCCGGATTGTATCCGGGGAAATGGTCATCTTCTGAGTAATAAGTTTCTACGATGCGCTGCAGATCAGGCCGCAGTGTGGTGTAGATCTTAAATCCACCATGAATCAGCTGTTGCATCGCCTCCTGCCGTGAGATCGCATAGTGGGCAGAAATGGCTTCCACAGCTTCCTTTTGAACCATGTCCATGAAATACCAGGTGTTTTCATACCCAAAGAGATCCGTTGTCCGCAACAATGATTCCAGTGGTGTATCCCTGGCAATCTGGTATTCCTCTTCCGTTATAAGCTGGTTGCGGAGCATGGCACTAAGGACCAGATTCTGGCGCCGTTTTGCCTCTTTATTAGGAATCAGAGCCCGATCATTGTCCAGCATCCGGATTAGAGTTTCGTCGTTATCCAGCTCACTGGCTGCTTTGACCACCGTCAAGGCATATCGGGTCGGGTTTCGGGGAATGGTGGCCAGGTAAGAGGCTTCTGCCAGGGTTAACTCGCTGGCATTCTTTCCAAAATACACTTCAGCCGCGGCCTGTACGCCATAAGCTCCCCTTCCCAGATAAATCTGATTAAGATAAGCTTCCAAAATCTGCTCTTTTGTCAACTGTTGCTGCAACTCGATTCCGTAGTAGATGTCCTGGATTTTTCGCTCATAGGTCTGTTCCCTGGTCAAGAACAAGTTCTTAACCAGCTGCTGATTCAGCGTGCTGGCGCCCTGACGGGTTCCTTCCCGGAAGTTCAGCCAGATCACGCCAAAAATACGCCTGGTATCGATGCCGGGGTGCTGCCAGTAGCGCTCGTCTTCAATGGCGATAAAGGCATTCCGAACCACTTCCGGTATTTGCTGATAGGGTACTATCCTGCGATGAACCGGCGATTCAACTGTGATCAGGTATTCATCCTGTCCGTCGTAAACTAACGTGGACTTTTCCATGTGCTGGTATATATTCTTAGCTGACAAAGGAGGCGTATCCTTGATCACCGAGTGGACCCATCCCATAAAAACAGCCGTTCCCGTTACCCCGACAATCAGCAGCACCAAAAGAAGCCCTGCCAGCATGCGAATACTCCAGGAAACTGCTTTTGAAATTTGATGATTTCGTTTTGTCAACATGGTGCGATGCTGCTGTGATGCACTTCTTTGATTTGGAAATCGATTAATTTTTTCACTGGCATTCAGCAAACTAAAATCGTTTCCTTTCGGATCCGTTTTTGCGTTAGCTTGCGATCGTATTCTTTTCATTGTTCTGCCCCCTCTGGATCGAAAAAACGTTCTCCTGTCCATTGTCAGTGGGCATTTGAAAACACTTGCCTGATTCTCTTTCTCCGGAATGGTCTATGCCGGTGGAGAAATCACCTCTGTATTTTATTTATGCCCATTATGGTGGCAATTACCCCAGAAAGTTTCTATTTCGCACGATTCATGCGTTATCGGAAATGAGCATTTTGTTATGATTTTCTTCACTGATACTTTCGCCTCTTGCAATTTGATTGTGGTTGAGATGTTCGGATGAGGGTATTTATAAAATAACACATAAGTTATGTAAACTTATTTGCTTTGATATTATACCCCGGACGAATCAAGCATTTTAAAAATCTCCTACTATCCTACTATTATGAAAGGAGGAAAATATATGAGTTCAACTCTAATGATTATTATTGTGGTTGTTCTAGTTCTAAGTTTTGGTGGATTTGGGTACAGCCGAAGAGGGCGATAGTGTTTGGGTGTGATGATTTCCGGATACAAATGGACGCTTTATTCCGGAAGGAGCCATTAGCGTAACCGACCAAGAATTTAGGTCGGCTTTTTATTTTGATAGGAGGAATTAATCATGTCCCAAAAAGTCAAGCAAACGAAGCACAACGTTCAAGACAGCGGTCTCCAAACAGTTTCACGCTTTATGCAGATTCTCTTTGCCCTTGTTCAGATTCTGCTGGTTTTCCGGTTAGCCTTTAAACTACTGGGAGCTAATGCATCCAATGTTTTTGTTAATCTGATCTACGCAACCACAGCCCCTCTGGTTGGCATATTTGAAGGTATTTTTCCTGAAGTAACTCTGGAGAATAACGCACTTTTTGCAGTGCTTGAGCCTGCTGCAATAATTGCGATCATCGTAACGGCTGCTGTTGCCTACATCGTCTTACGCCTGCTGTCAGTCAAACAGGAAAAGAAGATTGAACACGTAGAAGTCCAGGAAGAGTCCAAAGCCATCCCATCGGAACAGGTTACAGAAGCACAGTTGGAGCAGACAGAAAATAAAAAGCTTGAAAACGAATCCCGGGAACTGGAAGGAAGAATCCGTCATCAACAACAGATTCTGGAAGACCAACGAAAAATGTATGATACCGCACACAACAAAAACAAAACTAACGAGAACCCGGATAAGTTCAGTGATGAAGTTCCGGCTTATAATAAAAAACGCAGACAAATCTAGCCTTAAAACTAAAATAAACGGATTCCAATCGGGAACCCGTTTTTTTCTTTTCCTGAAGCAAACCATATATGTCGTTCTCCGGTGTCCGGAATAAACCCGGGTCCGGCGATCACAGTTTCACTTCTTTCGTCGCCCTTCTTAATTACTTGTATTACTTGAAAAGTCAACCAAAAAAGCCACGAGCTCCTCCAGAATCTTCAGACTCACTTCTTTCTGGTCTGTATGAAGATTCTGGCCATCTGGACCGAAAATCACAGTAGGAATTCCGGCGTGTCTGTCTCCCAACAGATAAGGCTCATAAGGATTCGTTTTCCAGTCAGAAGTAGGATAAACCGTATCCATATGAGCCTTAATCAGTATGGTTGTTTCCCTGCCAGCATCCAGCAGCCCGATGATATTTTCTCCTTCATAATCCTGTAACTGCGGATCGGCTACCATCTGACGAAAGGTTGAAAGGCCTGTGTTTTCCATAAACAGGATTCTTAGCTTCTGGTGGAGTTTTTACTCCATCAGAAGGTTAGAATGCGTTATCCAGGGACGTAGCACCGCTTATCTCCCTCTTGCAGAAGAGGGAGTCTTAGCGGTGGTA
>SLLE01000053.1 GCA_007134225.1 Tindallia sp. | reverse complement strand
TGGATAACGCATTCTAACCTTCTGATGGAGTAAAAACTCCACCAGAAGCTAAGAATCCTGTTTATCACTTTACCACCGACTAAAATGGTAAATCTTTCATCCACCAATTCTGCCTTAATATTTAACACAGATGGTCTTCCCATTTCACTTCCCTGGCTAACGCTGTATTGCAGCTTGCTTTTCTGAAAGTACAGTAGTTTTTAATGAAATTCTCAGAACGCATATGATTTACGCGGCATTTTTAAATTGCCTCAACACTTTTCAACGGTACGATAACGGCTCCCAGACCTGTTGAAACCCATTGCACCGGATAGTCAGCCTGGATATCGCTTTCATCGATCGAAAGCACTTCTGCCAGTATTTTTTTATTAAATATCTCTCCAAATTGCGGCTCATTCTGTGTCATCACCAAATTTTCACCGTCAACTTCCACAGAAATAGCCCCTGATTTCAAATTGAGAATGACCTTTTCGGATGCTCCCTGTTCCATCATTTGTTTGGGGAGGCAACATATTTTATTTCTTTTAGGTTAACTATATCCTATAATCGGGTATAATCAGTGACGTAACCGGGTTTAAATAGCTCTCATTGCTTCGAGGGTTATTTCCGAGTATAAAGGACGAGCCGCCCCTTCGCGTTCCAATAAGGAGTTGAACACATGCAAGATGACACGTATAAAACATCTCAAAAAATATTTGTGGTACTGGCTTACATCATCATGATCGCGGTTAACAGCATGGCAAATATTCTTCCAATCAACGACATGAATACGGGCATGATCTCGGATTCATATCCGAATCTATTTGCACCGGCAGGTCTAACCTTCTCTATCTGGGGGGGCATCTATTTTCTGCTGGCAGGCTATACCCTGTACCAGTTGGGCTTATTCCAAAAAACCGGCGAAGAATCTGATCCCTCACTGATGAAAAAAATTGCATTCTACTTTATTATTTCCTCACTTGCCAATGCGGCATGGATTTTTGCATGGCATTATCTGCGATTCATACTATCGGTAGGATTGATGGTGATCATTTTAGTTTCTCTGATCCTTATCAATAAAGAAATCCATAAGCAGCAGCTGACCGGAACAGAGAAGTTCTTTCTTAAACTGCCTTTCAGCGTGTACTTCGGATGGATCACAGTGGCGACTATTGCCAATATCACCGTACTGCTTGTAAGTATTGGCTGGGACGGCTTCGGAATACCAGAGAACGTGTGGGCTTCAATTATCATTGTCACAGGAATGCTGATAGGAGGAGCAAGGATGTTGAAGGATCGGAACATCGCTTATGGCCTTGTTCTGATCTGGGCTTATTTAGGTATACTCATTAAGCACACTGGATCTTCCGGGTTTAATGGCCAGTATCCTTTGGTTATAGCCGTCGTGGGTGCCTGCTTGGCTTTATTTATCGGAGCAGAAGGTTATATCATTATAACCGGACGTCAAAAGGCAACCTGACAGTTATACCTAGCACCTATGTCCGTGATCTCTACATCGGAGATTTTTCATGCGTTGCTTCTGTCAAATACTCCTCAATAGCATTAGCCGTTATTTCCATTAGCTTTCTTTGATAAGAAGGATCAGCCATCATCTGATCTTCTTCCGGATTTGTCATAAATCCCATTTCCAGCAAAACAACAGGCATCTGTGTCCAATAAAATCCGGATATATCACCTCTTTTGTTCAGAGAATTCGTACGAACGTGTATTTTTTCTTCCAGATGGTTTATCAAAATTTCTGCTGCTTTTTCGCTTTCAAGGTATACTTTTGGTATTGGATGATGCTGATCCGGTATTATTACATGGGCTCCTTTCGCGGCCTTAGTTGGAGCCCAATCTGCATGAATGCGAATAAAAAGATGTGCTTTGCTTCCATTAGCCATTTCGGCCCGTTCCTTGTTACTGATATCAATATCATTGACTGTTCTGGTCATTACTACCTCAATGCCCCGCTCTTCCAGTATTTCCTTTAACAGAAGACTGGCTTGCAAGTTCAATTCATACTCCATTATGCCCGTTATAACACCTTGAGTCCCCTGACTGACCTTGATTATAGTTTCACTAAAGCCAGGTCCTATGGGCTCATGTTCATCATTTGCATGTTTTTGATGGCCAGGGTCTATGCATACTATATACGCAGGCGGCAGCTGACCTTGTTCTTCTTCTGCCATTTCAGAGACTGGTTCTTCTAAAGTTACCCCCGTCTGCATGTCCGTGCCAAAAAAGGCTCCTGCAGAGATAAAAACAGCCGCTATCAATGCTATTATTACCTTATACACCATGAATCTCCCCTATTAATGAATAGGTTTCATGCTTTCCTCAAATATACCCCCAGAATAAAAACAAACACATGCCAATGCTGATTATGTTCGGCAAGGAAGACACTGTCGGTGAAAAATCAGGTCAAAACAAACAAGTCTCCGTGATTACCTGTTTTTTGTGGCAACTATATTCTCCAGCATACCTTTCAATTCTTTTGAGCCAAAGGGTTTCGATAAATATTCATCCATGCCGGCATCCAGGCATTTTTCCCTTGCACCATCTATTGCATAAGCTGTCACGGCTATGATCGGTGTATGCGAACCCTTCTCAACATCCCATTCTCTGATCATTTCAGTGACTGTAAATCCGTCAAAATCAGGCAGTTGAATGTCCATGATCACGGCGTCAAATGAGTTTGCCTTAAACATTTCTACGGCTTTTCTTCCATTCTCCGCGATCATTACATTCCACCCGTTCATTTTACCAATTTTTTCAATAAAAATTTTGCTGGATAATTCATCTTCCACCAACAGAATATCAAGGTCTTTCTTTGTCTCCACGTATTCTGGTGTGTATGACACTGGGGCTTCCACCCATTCATCTCCAATCTCCATATTGCAGGTGAAAGTAAACCTGCTGCCTTTTCCAGAAACGCTTTCGGCCCATATTTCGCCGCCCATTTTTTCAACCAGTCCTTGACTGATGGCCAGTCCCAATCCTGTTCCTCCATATTGTCGGGTGTTGGATGAATCAGCCTGACTGAATCGCTGAAACATTATATTCACTTTATCCGGGTGAATTCCGATACCCGTATCCTGAATTGAGCATTTCAACACTATCCTGTTGGTGGCAGGCAAATTCATTTTATTCAGATGGATCAGAATTTTCCCGCTGTGGGTGAATTTAACGGCGTTGCCTATTAAATTTGATAAAACCTGTCGGAATCGAAATGGATCTCCCATCAGAGTAGGAATGTCTTCATCTGCCACTATTTCAAGCACAAGATCTTTCAGTGAAGCGGAAATTCGAAAAATATTCACTACCTCTTCCAGCACTTTTTTAGCGTCAAAGGGCATGCTTTCTAACTTCATTTCTCCCGCTTCAATTTTCGAATAGTCAAGGATATCGCTAATAACCGCCAAAAGCAAATCCGAGGATGTTTTCGCCATTTCCACCAGTTCATTTTGATCTTCATTTAGTTCTGTCATATCTAATAGCTGCAACATGCCCATGATCCCATTTAAAGGAGTGCGAATTTCATGGCTCATGTTGGCCAGAAACTGGCTTTTTGCTTCATTGGCTTCGATAGCCGCTTCTTTGGCTTTAACCAATGTCTCCTCTGCTTCTTTGCGTGCAGATATGTCTGAGATCACCATGCGAATAGTCCGGTTCCCATCTTCATCTACCGAAAACAAACATGACAAAAAGGCCCAGAAGGGTACTTCTCCCGGGCAAAGCATCCGCAATTCGCATTCTTGGGGTTCAAGGGTTGTTAAGATTTTCTTTTTATGCTTATAGAAAACATCCTGATCTTCTCTCATGATCAGTTGGGTGATTGGTTTCCTCACCAGTTCTCCGCGGGGGATACCCAACAAGTTGCTGGCTGTAAGGTTTGCTTCCAATATCATTCCTTTGTCACTGAGGGTCAAATAGCCCACGGGTGCTAAATCATACAGATCAAAATACTTTTTACGGGAAATATCCAGTTCATCTCGAATACTTTGAAGTTCGTCGTTTTGCATCTCAAGTTCTATTTGATGAACTTCCAGTTCAT
>SLLE01000130.1 GCA_007134225.1 Tindallia sp. | reverse complement strand
TTTTTTCCCCTTTAATGGTATGAAGGATCTGGTAATTGTTTCTACCAGATTCAGTAAAGACCACATCTCTTGAAAAAAGACGTACTATTCCCTCTGATGTCTTTAGGGTAATAATGTGACGCCTTTCCACCTTTAATCGCTTTAAAACTCTGTCTAAAGCTGAAAAAAGAGTGCTCTCTGTATAGGGTTTTGTCAGGTATTGAGCCGCATTCACTTCAAAAGCATCCATGGCATGGTCGCGGGAGGTTGTAAGAAATATAATTTCTCCCATCTCATCAAGCTGACGCAGTTCCCGTGCTACCTCTGTGCCAAGCATACCGTCCATGTAAACATCTAACAGAAATATTTCAACGCCTCCATTCTCCTCCACGTAAGACAACAACTCGAAGGGCGCAGAAAAGGAAACCACTGTTATTTCATAGTGTGGATGCTCTTGTTTATACCTTGTGAGAAGGCTTTGAGCGCGTTCAATTTCTTGCAAATCGTCGTCACAGATAGCAATGCGAATCATATACTCACCTTCTTTTCGATGATAAGGCTTATTGCCACATTATCATCTCCAAATGCCAAACCTCAGTAACAAAAAAAGAGAGAACCAACTTATATTAAAAGTCAGCTCTCTCCAGAATTCTATTTTCAAAACGAGTACTCGCTCAGAGTTCGTCGAGGCTGGAGAGTGCGTCTTTATTTGGTAATGGAACCGCCTCTCTTATTACTCTTAAAGGCCCGGTGGGATCCGCTTCCCATCTTGTCGGAAGCACTATTTGTTTGACCCTGCTGGGCACTTTTCTTTTTTTTCTCTTCAATGAGTTTTTTCATTCGATCAATCGTCTTATCGTTCATCGTTTACGCCTCTTTCCTTTATTGCTGATGTCATGCATTATACTTTCATTATACCCCAATTGGCGCACCTGTCAATTGCTCCCGGAATGCACAACCAAACAAATTTGTCCTTCACTATGAGACCTGCTTCCGCTTACTTCGTAAGCAGCGCAATTGATTCTGTATGAATCGTGTTCGGAAAAAGGTCTACCGGCTGCACCATTGTTGTTTGATAGCCCTTAAACTCCAAATAATTCAGATCTCTGGCCAGGGTTGCTGGATTGCAGGAGACATAAATGATTTTGGATGGGTTAAGGCTTGCCATCGCCTCCAGAACTTTTTCGTCGCAGCCTTTCCGGGGTGGGTCCACCACGATGACTTCCGGCAAGTGTTTCCGGGAGGCCAGCTCCGGCATCATGGCTTCAGCATTGGCGGCATGGAATTCTGCATTGATGATGTTGTTGCGTTTCGCGTTAATTCTGGCATCCTGTACTGCTGCTTCCACATTTTCGATTCCAATCACCTTGCCGGCACCCTGTGCCAACAACAAAGAAATGGTACCGATGCCGCAGTATACATCGAAAACGGTTTCGTGCCCCTTCAGGTCGGCCATCTTAAGAACCTGGTTGTAAAGCACTTCTGTCTGCACCGGGTTTACCTGGAAGAAAGCATGGGGTGAGATTTGAAATTCCAGTTCGCAAAGGGTATCCACGATATGATCACGGCCGTGCAACACCCGATTTTTCGGTCCCATAATAACGTTGGTTTTTCGCTGGTTGGTATTTAGCAACAGGCTTTTCAGGTTCGGAAATGTCTGGGTCATTCTGTGGATCAGTAACTCTTCCTCCGGCAGCTGATGACCATTGACCACCAGAATAATCATTTGCTCCCGGCTTTGGAAACCAATTTTTGTCACTAAATGCCGCAGGAGGCCTTTTCCGGTCTTTTCATCATAGATAGAAGCATCGCTTTCCTCTATATAGGTTTTTAAGACATGGATAACTTCCTGATTGAAGGGATGTTGAATTTTGCAGTCTTCCATGTCAACGATGTCGTGGCTTCCACGCTGATAAAACCCAATGGAGAGTTTTTCGTGAGCATAACCGATGGGAAACTGGGCCTTGTTGCGGTATCGCAGGGGATCTTCCATTCCCAGGATCGGTTTGACTTCTGTATCTATTTTTCCGATTCGCTTCAATGCGTCTTTTACTTGCTTTTCCTTAAACGCCAATTGCACATCATAACAAAGGGTCAATGTCTGGCAGCCGCCACAAAGGTTATGGTGCTGGCATGCAGCATTAACCCGGTCTGGAGATGGCTCCTGGACTTGGATCAGATCCGCCAGCCCAAAGTTCTTTCTCAGTTTACGAACCTGAACCTTTACCATGTCTCCCGGAACGGTTCCTGGGATAAAAAGGGGAAATCCTTCCACTTTCCCCACGCCTTCTCCCTGGTGGGTCAGATCTTCTATGATAACGGTATAGTGCCCGTTTTCCTTCAACATTTTGTATCTATCCTTTCTCATTTCTTGTTAGCTAGAATGAAATTATCGACTAGTGTTGCTTGTTCCCATCAATATGATATCATATAATTAACGATATTAAACAAGAAACCTACGACAGAAAGCGAGTGACTCCTATGCGTAAATTAGTGACCACGATTTTGCTGATCCTAGCCCTGGCCTTTGTTGGGGCCGGCATCCCGCTTTATATGGATAGCATTGACTTGGATTTGGATTTCACAACAGAAGAACCCATCGAATTTACGGAAGAAACCCCGGTGTATAGTCTGGAACACCAGGAAGTCAGTGCCACGAATCATCGGCTGGATTATGAAATTGATCTGACCTATGTCGCAGAGAATTCACGACCTGCTTCCAGTGATTTTTTGGAAGTGGAGCTGCTTTATGGTGAAAGGACACTGAAGCAGTTTACAGATGAAGAGTTGACGATTTCCGCCAACTTTGAAGATACGGAGGAAGCTTCTTATGTGCATGGAACCATTGAAGTGCTCCTGGATACCTTACAGGTTCCGGACGGGGAATACACGCTGCAGGTTCATTTTCTGGCGGCGAATGGGGATGCGTTGATTCCAGCTCAGGAAATTCTGCTGGCTTTTTCTTCCATCACGACCTACGAAGCGGCACGCTGGGAAGCCAATCCCCAAACGACGCCTTTGCAACTTCATTTTCCGGAGGAGTCCTATGAACAGTTGATTCCCATTACCCGCTTTGTTCCTCAGACGAACACCACTCTTCGCGGAACCGTGACGCAGTTGGAACAGGGACCTGCTGAGGACCTGGGACTGGTGCCCGGCTCACCCATTCCACCTGTTCCACGTATTCAACTGTCCGGCGGCGTCACCAGTTTGTATCTGTCCAGTCAGCTGGGGGAGTACAACGAGAATGAAGCCGTTGCAAAAACTGCAGCTTATAGTTTGGTAGAATCACTTGGATTTATCCCGGAGGTCCGGGAAGTACAGTTTTATTTTGACAATCAAGTGTTAGCAGAAGGTTTCCTGGGGCTGGACACCAGCCAGCGATTCTATCCGTCGGAAGGCCCTGCCTATTATTCATCTTTTGTGAACGGGGCAGGAAGGGCATTCCTATATCCTGTTTATTCCGACACAACAGATATTTCTAACCTGCTGGAGAAACTTCGCTTTGAAGGTCAGACGGATGAATACAACCACCGCTTTCAACCCACATTGCCAGAAGACGTACTGCTCCTGGAGCATGAAATGTTGGAGAATAGGATGGTGTTGAATTTTAATAGTGCCTTCATGGAATTCATCGAAGAAGCACCGGTTCGTGGAAGGATAATGCTGGATAGTATACTGCTGACGGCTGGATCTTTGCCGGAAGTGGATTTAATTCAATTCTTGGTGGATGGTAATCAGGTGGAATTATTCGAAGGTTTGGATACGATAAATCCAGTTCCTGCACCTGCTTATGTAAACCCGGAAAATTGACCAAAGATAATTAACCAAAAAGGCAAGAAAAAAGAGCCGACCTCGGGGCAGGCTCTCCAGACAAATATGTCTGTATCATAAAAAAGGGAGAGGATGTATTACACATTCATTGTAACACGTTCTTCTCCTTTTTTGTGTTACCGTTATGTTAACAAAGTGTTAAAAATAATTTACAGAACTCTTGTTTTTCCACTGTAGATCTGCCCCCGGGGCGTATCCACCGTTACAAGGTCACCGTCTTTCAATATTTTGGTGGCATTGTGGGCTCCAACCACAGTAGGGGTATGAATATTTAATCCGATGACAGCCGCATGGCTGGTCAGACCGCCGGCTTCCACAATGAGTGCACCGGCTTTTTCCATGGTTGGAACCATTTCCGCATCTGTGAACTCGCTCACAAGTATGTCTCCAGGTTCCAGCTTCTCCCAGGTGGCCGGGTCTTCCATCAGCACTTTAACGGTACCGGTATAACTTTGGCTTCCAATACCAGTGCCTTTGAGGAGCACTTCTCCTACGATATGAGCTTTGATGAGGTTGGTGGTACCAGCAACACCGACAGGGACTCCGGCGGTGATGACCACCAGATCGCCCAGCTGGATAAAATCGTATTCCAATGCTTTGGCAATGGAAATGTCAATGATGTCATCCGTTGACTCCAGGTATTCCGTTAAGACAGCATAGGTGCCCCAGCTCAGTGCAAGTTGGCGTGTTACTTGCCGATCTGTGGTGGCAGCTATGACCAATTGGGCAGGTCGGAATTTCGACACCATTCGGGCGGTGTGCCCGGAAGAGGTGGCGGTGATAATGGCGGCAGCGTCCAAGTCCATAGCGATGTGCGTGGTGGCTTCGCTGATGGCATCGGTGATGCTGGTTTCTTTGTCGTTGGCTTTTTGTCGCATTAGATCTCGGTAGTTGATGGATGCTTCTGTACGCCGAGCGATTTGGGTCATCATGCGGACGGATTCCACCGGGTATTTGCCGGCTGCGGTTTCGCCGGAGAGCATGATGGCATCAGTTCCATCCAGGATGGCGTTGGCAACATCCGTGGCTTCAGCCCTGGTAGGTCTCGGGTTTCGGATCATGGAGTCCAGCATTTGGGTGGCAGTGATAACGGGTTTCCCCACCCGATTGCATTTTCGGATCATGTCTTTTTGTGCCATGGGGATTTCTTCTGTGGGTATTTCCACGCCAAGGTCGCCTCTGGCTACCATGATACCGTCGCTGGCTTCAATGATGTCTGCCAGGTTATCCATGCCTTCCTGATTTTCTATTTTGGAAATGATCTTGATTTTTTCTGCATTGTTTTCTTCCAGAATTTCCCGGATGGCCAGAACGTCACCGGCTTTTCGGACAAAGGAAGCGGCAATAAAGTCGATGCCATTACGAATACCGAATTCAATGTCATCTTTGTCTTTTGGCGTAATGGCCGGCAAATTGATCTTAACGCCGGGGACGTTGACGCCTTTATGATTTTTGACTTCGCCGGCGTTTTCCACGCGGCAGTGGATATCGGTCTGGTCTATGATTTCTTTGACACGGAGGGCTATCAGTCCGTCGTCGATGAGGATGGTGTCACCGGGCTTCACGTCCCGCGCCAGGTCTTTATAACTGACGCTGCAAATTTCCTGGGTTCCTTCCACGTCCCGGGTAGTGATGGTGAAATCCTGGCCTTCTTCCAACTTGACAACGGAATCTCGAAAAGTTCCGGTGCGAATTTCCGGACCTTTGGTGTCTAACAGGATGGCAATAGGTTTCTTTAGCCTTCGTCGTACTTCTTTGATGGTGTCGATGCGAGCCTGATGTTCCTCATGAGTCCCGTGAGAAAAGTTGAGCCGGGCAACGTTTAATCCGTTGTCTACCAGTTCGGTAAAAATTTCCTTGCTTTCACTGGCTGGGCCAATAGTACACACAATTTTAGTTTTTTTCATTCAGCTTGCCTCCTTCGGTGTTGCTTCGATTAACTAAATAGACAAAATGCCTGCCAGATCGTAGGTATCCATATCCAGTCTTTTTTCCATGGCAAGGGCTTTATCGATTTCTACGGCTACAATTTCATTACACTTCATACCCACTGTAAGCCCTTTCTTATCTTCCAATATCAGTTCCACGGCTTTAGATGCCATTTTACTGGCCAGAATCCGGTCAAAAGCGGTGGGGTTTCCGCCACGCTGGATATGTCCAAGAATGGTAGCCCGGGTCTCCATGCTGGTTTTTTCTTCAATTTTCTTGGCAGTTTCCACAGCACTTCCGGCACCTTCCGCCATCAGGATAAGGCTGTGCAGTTTTCCCCGGTTCTTACCGCGAATGATTTTTTGACAAACTTCATCGACGCTATGGGGAATCTCCGGCACTATGATGCTTTCAGCTCCGCCGGCCAGACCGCAATGAAGGGCAATGTCGCCACAATGCCTTCCCATGACTTCCACGATATTTACCCTTCCATGGGAACTGGAGGTGTCCCTGATTTTGCTGATGGCGTCCACCACCGTGTTGATGGCGGTGTCAAAGCCGATGCTGTAGTCGGTATATTCCAGATCGTTATCAATGGTGCCTGGTACTCCGATGGCTGTAATCCCCATCTCGTTCAACTTTTGCGCTCCAGCGATGGAACCATCTCCTCCGATGATCACCAGTCCGTCGATACCAAACACGTCCAGTACGTTTTTCGCCTTTTTCTGACCGGCTTCGGTTCTAAATTCTTCGGACCGAGCCGTTCGCAAAACCGTTCCACCCCGATGAATGATATCCGCCACGGAAGAAAGGCTCATTTCTTTTAGTTTAGCATTAACCAGTCCGTCATAGCCTCGTTCAATGCCATATACTTTGCAGTCGTTATAAATTCCGCTTCTGACCACGGCTCGAATGGCTGCGTTCATGCCGGGAGCGTCGCCGCCACTGGTTAAAACTCCGATGGTTTTCATAATGACTCCTCCATTTCCGATGTATATTGATGATTAGGATGCCCCAGTGATTTTGACGGACTGTTCTCCAAAAACCCGGCGCAGTTGTTTGACGAGCTGGGGGTCCTGCTTCACCCAAAGGGCTGATTCAGCCTGAAACTTCTTTTTTGTGTTTTCAATGTAAACCACCACGGGTATATTTCCGCTATACTCACGAAGCAGTGGTTTTACCTGCTCCAGCAAGGTCAGTTGGTTGCTGTCTTTCAGTCGGATCCACAAGAGTGTTTGATCTGATTTCTTATCCGAAGCGTTCTTTTGGGCTGGTTTCTCTGAACGGGGTTCCTGCTTTCGGATTCTGGCGGTCCACTCAGCGGCCTTTTCAAGAGGTGCCAGGTCATTGACCAACACTTTAGGTGCTTCTTCATCCCTGCAGTCCAGGATGCCGTCAATAACCACTATTTCATCCTCTTGCACCAGGTGTAGGCATTTATCCAGTACCTTGGGAAAGACAATGCACTCCACGGTACCGTAAAGGTCTTCCAGCTGAATAATGGCCATCATTTGATTATGCCTCGTGGTTTTCATGCTCTTAGAGAGGATGATGCCGCCAATGGTGATTCGTTGCCGATCCTTTAAGGTCGTTGCCATGGGGTCTTCCACCATTTTAAAAAAGTCTGCGGTACTGGCCATCACGTTTTTCTGTAAAAAGGTTTCGTGCTCTGACAGTGGATGCCCGCTGATATAAAGTCCCAGCACTTCTTTTTCCATGCTCAGCTTAATAGGTGGTGAGAATTCTTCCACTTCCGGAAAATTCTCGAAAGATGGTGCTGCCGAATCCTTGCTGTCCATGTCAAAAAGGTTCAACTGCCCTTCCAGGTTTTCTTTCTTTCTGCGGGAAGCGCTTTCCATGATGCGTTCAAAGACAGACATCAGCTGTGCCCGGTGGTAGCCAAAACTGTCAAAGGCGCCGGCTTTGATCATGCTTTCCAACGCTCGCTTATTTAAATCTTTCGAATGCAGTTTTTCGCAAAAATCCGAAAAGCTCTTGAATGGCCCTTCCGCTTTCCGAGTTTTTACCATTTGTTCAATCATCTGATTGCCGACATTTTTGATGGCGGACATGCCAAAGCGGATGCTTTTTCCACTGACGGAAAAATGCGGCAAACTCTGATTCGCGTCTGGCGGCAATACTTCAATCTTCATGCGTTTGCAATCCTGCATGTATTCAGCGACTTTCGATGCATTGCCCATGATACTGGTCATCAGGGCCGCCATAAACTCCATAGGGTAATGGCATTTCATGTAGGCGGTCTGGTAGGCCAGAACAGCGTAGGCCGCCGCATGGGATTTATTGAAAGCATAGTTTGCAAAATCGATCATTTCATCATAAATCTGGTTGGCTGCTTTTTCCGGAATACCTTTGGCAACGCAACCCTCAATTTCTGTTGTCCCATCTTCGTTTATCTTGCCGTGAATAAAATTCTGGCGTTCCTCTTCCATGACGTCCATTTTCTTTTTACTCATGGCCCGTCTCACCAGGTCACTTCGTCCATAGCTATAACCCGCCAGGTCACGAACAACCTGCATGACCTGTTCCTGGTACACCAAGCAGCCGTAGGTGACATCAAGAATTGGCTCCAGCGTATCATGAAGGTAGCTGACGGCTTTTGGGTTGTTTTTGTTTCGAATATATTTGGGAATGGAATCCATGGGACCTGGACGAAAGAGGGATATGCCGGCAATGATGTCCTCAAAACCGGAGGGCTTTAGCTCTTTCATAAATTGAATCATGCCAGAGCTTTCCAGCTGAAAAACTCCCAGAGTCTCTCCCCGGCTGATCAGGTCATAAACACCCGGATCTTCAAAATTCATCTGGCTGAAATCCGGAGGATTCATGCCGTTCTGACGAATGTTTTCCAGGGCATGATGGATGACGGTCAGGGTTCGAAGCCCCAAAAAGTCCATTTTCAGAAGGCCCAACTCTTCCAGGGTTCCCATGGGAAACTGGGTGGTAATGCTGTCTTCGTGCATATAGAGGGGTACGTATTCTTCCAGGGATTCTCTGGAAATCACCACACCGGCCGCGTGGGTGGAAGCATGTCGCGGCATTCCTTCCAGTTTTTTCGCCATATCGATTAGGTATTTCGCCCGCTGGTTTTCCTTTGCCAGCTGAACCAGCTGAGGGTTAAGCTCCAGTGCTTTATCGATGGTCATGCCAATGGCCATGGGAATCATTTTTGCAATCAGATCCACTTCGGCATAGGGCATGTTGATGACTCGTCCCACATCCCGGATGGCAGCTCGTGCCGCCATGGTTCCAAAGGTGATGATTTGAGCAACCTTGTCTTCTCCGTACTTCTCGATGACGTATTGGATAACTTCTTCCCGGCGTTCATAGCAAAAATCAATATCAATGTCCGGCATAGAGACCCGTTCCGGATTGAGGAATCGCTCGAAAATAAGGCCGTATTTCAAAGGGTCTACGTCGGTGATTCCAAGGGCATAAGAAACAAGGCTTCCAGCGGCACTTCCCCGCCCTGGTCCCACCGGGATTCCGTGTTCCCGGGCAAAACGGATAAAATCCCAGACAATCAGGAAGTATTCTGTATAGCCCATTTTCTGAATGGTTTCCAGTTCATGACGCAGCCTTTCCTTTACCGATTCCTCCGCTTCCGGGAAACGATGGTATAACCCCTCCCAGCACTGTTTTTCCAAATATTCATCCAGGCCGATGCCTTCCGGTGGCTGGTACTCCGGCAAGTGAACGGTATCGAAGTCGAAGTCCACCTGGCATCTTTCTGCAATTCTCACGGTATTTTGGAGGGCTTCAGGCAGTTTCGGAAAGAGGGATTTCATTTCTTCCGGTGTTTTTAGGTAAAAGCTGTCGTTGGGAAATCTCATACGCTCTTCATCATCCTGGTTTTTTCCGGTTTGGATGCACAAAAGGATGTCATGAGCTTCTGCATCTTCTTTTTTGACATAGTGTACATCATTGGTGGCCACTAATGGAATGCCGGTTTCACGGCTGAGACGAATCAGTTCCCGGTTAACAATTTTCTGCTCTTCCAGTCCGTGATCCTGCAGCTCCAGGTAGAAACGATCCGGACCAAAAAGCTGATGCAGGTACCGGGCCAGCTTTTTTGCTTCCTCGTATCGTTCAGACAGCAGTATTTGCTGCACATCGCCGGCCAGGCAGGCACTGAGACAAATCAGACCCTCTGAGTGCTTTTCCAGCAGTTCATAGTCAATTCGGGGTTTGTAGTAAAACCCCTTTAAGTATCCCTTGGATACGATTTTCATCAGATTTTGGTAGCCTTCGTTATTCTGAGCTAACAACACCAAATGACCCTGCTCTTTGTCACGAGCGGGATCTTTGTCCATCATGCCGCGAGGTGCCGTATAAACTTCGCAGCCTATGACAGGATGAATGTTCCGTCTTTTTGCTTCCTTATAAAAATCAACGACACCAAACATGGTGCCGTGATCAGTAATGGCAACAGCCTTCATATCCAGTTCCCGCACCCGGTCCATTAAAGGTCCAATGGTGGCGAATCCATCCAGAAGGCTGTATTCCGTATGCAAATGAAGGTGGGCAAACATAGAATCACCTTGTTCCTTAATAGCTTTAATCAATGTTCAGCTGTTTCTCATTTTTCAGGTACAATATGGCTTCCAGCACACCACCTGCCACATCTCTTGATCGTTGTGACAAGCGGTAACATTGTTCTTCTGTTACATCCGGGTCTATTTCAAGGATTTTTTGGTCTTTCCAGATTTTACTGCCATTTTTGATAATGCCACGCAGCATCCCATGTTGCTGTGCACGAATAGTATGACCGGCGACTTCTGCCAGCTTCTGTCCTTTGGAAACTTGGTCACCAATTTCCGCAAAGGTCTTGGCAATTCCTTCCGCAGGAGAGTTTTGCACTTTATTGTATTCAAATCCATCGCTTTCTCCTGGCATATTGGTTTCGGGCTCAGCGGAGCCTTCAAAAATGAGCCGACCATGATCATGCCCCAGCTTGGTTTCAATGACAATATCCACATCTTTGACGGCTTCAAACCCAGATCCCAGAGCAATGGTGATGGCAGCCATGTCCCGATGGGTTCCAAGATTTCTTTTAGCCATAATAGCGTCCACCAGAATATCTACGGGTATTTCTTTCAGAATATCACATTCAGAATCAACAATAATCGGAATTTGCTTGTTTTTCCATGCCTGTAGAATGCCTGCAACGTCTTCCACTTTTATTCCTTTGATTCCCTGAACCACCATTTCATTATCAAAAACGGCCTGGGCGTATGATACAGTCCGACGAATGGAAAACGGATACTCATTCTCAATGATAAATACCTTAAATCCACTTCTTCGAAGCTTATGTGCGATTGCTGTTCCAACTTCCCCGCCGCCACGTATGGCAACGATATCCCGCAACATACCATCCACTCCCCTTCTTTGTTCGTTCCTTACGCTCAGATGCGGCTTTTGGTATACAATTTTATTATACTCCATTTCTTATTTAAGGTGAAGCATAAATAAGAAAAATGAAGGATTTCTTTTATTAACCTGTTTCCTTTTTACCGCTACGAAGATTTTTTTCTATTTGCTCCAGCTTGCGAAAACGATGATTCACACCGGACTTTCCAATGGGTGGTTCCATATACTCCCCCAACTCCTTTAAGCTGGCTTCTGGATACTTCAACCTTGCCGCTGCAATGGTTCGCAATACGGGAGACAGCTGTTCGATGCCGATTCGCTGATCAATATACCGGATCATTTCCACTTGTTTCATGGATGCCTGAACGGTTTTGCTGAGGTTAGCCGTTTCGCAATTTACAATACGATTGATATCATTTCTCATTTGCTTCAATATTCTAATATTTTCCAGCGACAATAACGCATTGTGGGCTCCCATAATATTGAGCAGATCTACAATTTGTTCTCCTTCTTTTAAATAAAGCACTTGGGATCCTTTGCGCTCAATGATACGCCCTTCGATGTCGTATCCTTTCAGTATGCTCTGGATATCCTGCAAATGCGTCAACCGATCCGAAACAAACTCCATGTGGTAGTTTTTTTCCGGAGCGCTGATAGAACCACTTCCAAGAAATGCTCCCCGCAAAAAAGCCCTTCGGCAGCCCCGATCCTGGAATCGTTTTAGCGGGCTGACAGCTTCCAGGGATATAGATTCTTTTTTAAGGCTGATCAGCCCTGTTTCTTCCAGAATTCGCTTGCTGTCTTCCGTGTCCTGCACCAGAAGGATATATTGTTTGCTTCTCCGAAAGCGATTCGTCTGTCTTACCTGTATTTCTGTGTTAACAGCAAATATGAGTTTAATGAGTTTGAAAATTTTTCTTGCTGTCGACGGGTTTTCGGTTGTCAGGTGAATCGCTAGATGGTGACGGCCTTTAAGATCAATGGACCCGGCGGAGCTCAATATTCCGGACAGTTCTGCCATTTGGCAGCATTGCTGCTCCGGAAGAATTCTGGCCAGCTCTTCCTTTGTCTCAGTTGAAAAGGACATACCCTCCCCTACTTTCTATATCATTTGGTTTATTATTCCTCGATGCCTTCACTCTCTGTATATAGTTGCAACGCTTTGCTGATCATTCTTCTTTCATCCGGATAACGTACCATTTCCAAAACTCTGTCCCGGTGAATAAAACAAGCATCAATAAAGCCTTCGTTCTTTAACGGTGTGCACCGGAGAACTTTTGATTTCATCAAGAACCAATGAACGGTTTTGTACACTTTTTCATTTTTCACCCACTCGGCCTGGTACACGTAGTGAATAGCGCCAAGATATTTGATGGTTTCAGCTTTCACCATCGTTTCTTCACGGACTTCTCTGGCAGCGGCTTCACGGATGGTTTCTTTTTTCTCCACTTTCCCTTTTGGCAAAACCCAATCACCGTTATATTTCTTAAGCATCAGCACCGCATTTCCACAAATGACGATGCCTCCTGCGCTGGTTTCATATTTCATCTTCTCACCCCGTTGCAAAATGCCCTCATGGCAATCCTGTTATTCATAATTTATCATAAAAGAGTTGAAGTAGCAATCATGCGCTTAGTTGTGCGAATATTTCTGCCTGGTGAGAAGGGATTCAATTTTTCGAGATGTTTTCACTGCGTCGTGACGAACGTAATTGTTTTTCACTTCCACCAGTTCGTCTGTCATCAGCCTTATGCGTTTCCTTTGCAGAAGGGTTTCATCTTCAGGTCGGGGCAGTACCATTTCTGCTCCTTCTTTCAAGTATTTTTCTTCTATGTCAGTGGGTACTTTTTGATGATTGGCGATTACATAATCCAGCCTTTTCAGACCTGTATTTTTAAGTAATGCCGTCACATGGTCACTGATGGAATAGTGATCCGTTTCACCAGGCTGGGTCATGATGTTAGAGAGATAAAAAGTACTCGCTTTAGATTGATTGATGGATTCAGCCACGTTTTTAACCAATAAATTGGGAATAATGCTGGTGTAGAGGCTTCCCGGCCCCAGAACTATGGCGTCTGCTTCTCCGATGGCCTGTATGATTTCCGGCAGTGTGCTGACTCTCCTGGGTTTAATAAAAACGAAATCAACGGGACTATTCTCTTCCTGGCTTTTTAGAGGAATATTCGATTCCCCTTTAATGATTCTTCCATTTTGAAGCTGTGCGTACAAAGTGATGTCTTCCAAAGTCACCGGGTAGACATTGCCTTTCACCGCCAGTACTTCGCTCATTTTTTTGATGGCTTCTTCAAAGCTGCCACTGATGCCATTCATGGAGGCGATAAAGAGGTTTCCAAAACTCTGTCCCTTCAGCACACCTTCCTGAAAGCGATACTGAAGTAATCGCTCCATGGTGGGTTCCATTTCCGACAGTGCCAGAATACAACTTCTGATATCTCCCGGCGGCAGCATGCCAAGGTCTTCCCGGAGCACGCCGGAACCACCTCCGTCATCGGCTACAGTTACCACCACGGTGATATTGGAAGTGATTTGTTTCATGCCCCTTAATAAGACGGACAATCCTGTTCCTCCGCCGATCACAACTATTTTCCGCCCTTTTGCCAACACCTGTTTATCGTACACCATGCGTTGAATCTGCTTCCGTTCTGCCTGCGAACCTGCTATAAAAGGCGTGGTCTTCATGTTTTTCATTAACGAAAAGAGGCCGCATCGAAAGGCAACGATAAGCATCAGCAGGCCCAATCCGCCGGCCAGCCATGCCATCCAGCCTTCTGTTTCAAAAAAAAGCATCATAAAATACCCTGCAGAAAGAGAAAGAAGCAGCAGACCCAGTATTCCCATCATTAGCCATCTTTTTAGCTGTAATCCTGGTTTTAGCCAGTGAATCCATTTCATGGAGAACCCTCTTTATTCAATATCCCGATGATCTACAATGGTCCGAAAACGGCTATAACGAAGTCGACTGGCCAGTTCAAGGGCTATTGTAACCGATCGGTGCTTTCCGCCGGTGCATCCGATGGCGACCACCAGTTGATTCTTTCCTTCTTTCATGTACCTTGGCAATAAAAACAGCAGCATGGATTCCAGATGATCCAGAAATGACACTGCATCTTCGTTTTCCATGACATAGTTCTGAATTTCTTTGTCTTTTCCCGTCAGGTGCCTGAGAGTATCCTCATAGTAGGGGTTTTTCAGAAACCGGACGTCAAAAACCAGATCCGCATCCAGGGGAATACCGTATTTAAAACCAAAAGAGGTAATACTGAGCAAGAAATGAGATTCCGGATTTCCTTCCTGATAGAGATAGCGAAGTTCTTCCTTCAGTTGTCCCGGAGTGAGTCTGGAGGTATCCAGAATCGTTGTTGCCATTTCTTTTAGCTGTTTCAGTTTTTCCCTTTCTTTGCGAAGGCCTTTGTCGATGGAGCCCTTTTGAGTCAGAGGATGCATCCGACGGGTTTCCTTGAATCGCTTGATTAGCACTTCATCGCTGGCATCCAGAAAAAGAATATCGTATTCATATCCCAGGCCTCGGAAGGCTTCCAGGCTTGTGAACAGGTCATCAAAAAAGAGACCACCCCGGATATCCATGACCATAGCGATTTTTGTGATCATTCCTTTCTTTTTATCGCAAAGTTCGGCAAACCGGGGAATTAAAACAGGTGGCAAGTTATCCACGCAATAAAATCCCAAGTCTTCCATGAATTTCACCGTAAGGCTTTTTCCGGCACCGGAGATGCCGGTGATGATCACAAATTTCATAACGCACCTCTTTAAGATCGTCCAACAATCCTCAGTTCAGATTCCAGCTGAACTTCATAAGTTTCCAACACTTGCCGCTTAATGGTATCCATTAATTTTATCACGTCTTGAGCTGTCGCACCGCCTGTGTTCACTATAAATCCTGCATGAAGATCCGAAACCATTGCGCCGCCGATGGAATACCCTTTTAACCCGCAATCTTCGATGAGCTTGCCGGCAAAATATCCTTCCGGACGTTTAAAGACGCTGCCGCCACTGGGCAGGTTGTATGGCTGTTTTGTCAGGCGTCGATTCCAGTAATCGTCGGTAATCTTCCTGATCTCCTCTTTATCACCAGTCTGTAGCTTAAGCACAGCGTCCACAATAATTTCGCCGGTTTCCTGGATCATGCTGCTGCGGTATCCCATTTTCATGGCTGCCACATCTCTCGTATTCAGATTCCCCTGACGGTCAATAGTGGTACACTGCTTTAAAATATCTTTCATTTCACCGCCATAGGCGCCGGCGTTCATGGTGAGGGCACCACCCAGGGTTCCAGGGATTCCGGAGGCAAATTCAAATCCTGTAAGACCCTGCTCTATCAGTATGTCGGAAAGACAAGTCAGAGAAATACCTGCTTTCGCATGCACGCATTCGCCTTCGATGCTTATGTCTTTCATCGGACTGCTGATTTTCATCACCAGGCCTTCAATGCCGGCATCTTTCACCAGCAAATTGCTTCCATTACCCATGACGGTCACCGGAATTCGATCAACTTCGCAGTACTGAAGAATCTGCATGATCTCTTCCGTGGTTTCCGGCAATACCATGGCATCCGCTGGTCCACCAATTTGGAAGGATGTGTGTGTTTTCATTGGTTCATTTAATAGAAAGCGTTCCGCAGGAAACATGGCTGCCAGATCCGCATATTGGTTCATTTTAATCAACAATCTCACTCCTGCACTATCATTGTTCAGCAAAGCCTCTAATCAACGGTTTACTGTCATGTATCATTATAGACGTTTCCTCATGGTTGGTCAATGAAGTAGTAAAGCGGATCGCCCTTCCTGATCCTTCCGTCGAGAATGATATCCGCATAGAAAGCGCGCCGTTTCCAGTCGCATATTTGCCTGCTTTTCTGAAATCGCGGACATGCTTCATGACAGCGGTTTTTACTTCCCACAACAACAAGCCTGGCATTTCCTATTTCGAAATGAGTGCCAGGCTTGCTAATAACCATATAAAACTGACTAATGATGATGTTCGGACGAAAACGCTGGTGACAGAACCCCTTATTTGTATCGTTATTCAGCTGTTCCCAGTCTTCCATGGCCAGAAAGGAGATATCTTTTTTAGTCGATTGAAGTTGGACAGTTTCGGTGTTCATGCTCTGCTGTTCACACCAGGCACCGGTCTCGTCCTTCGTTAGGATCTTTTCGACGAAAATCATGCCTCATCCTCCAATCTGACACATGTTTCGACTGGTGCAAATGGCGTTTTCCTGGTTCAACAGATGCCTTTCCGGTTTGGCATCAATGGCAGCGGCCACGATTTCTCCAATTTTTTCCGGATGATCCCTCAGGATTGGCAATAAATCGATTTCTTCATTCGAATGAAGGCATGGCTTCAGTTTTCCATCACTGGTAAGTCGGATACGATTGCATTCACTGCAAAAATGGTCGCTGATGGGATTAATGAACCCTATTTTCCCTTTTGCACCAGGAAGCTGATAATATTTTGCCGGACTTCCCTGGGCTCCTTTCAAAGGATTCAATAGTCCTAACCTTTTTTTAATGGTGTCATTGGATATAAACCGGGATTTTGCCCACTGACTTGCCTCGCCCACCGGCATCAGTTCAATGAATCGAACATCGATCGGCTGATCATAGGTCAGGTTTGCGAAATCTTCCAGTTCTTCTTCATTGTAGCCACCAATTACAACCGCGTTCAGTTTCACCGGCTTCATATCCAGCTCCAGCGCTTTGTCAATACCGCGAAGGACATCTTTCAGCTCTCCGCCCCTGGTAATTTCTCTATATCGATCTTCCTGCAAAGAGTCAATACTGATATTAAAACGGGTTATTCCCGCATTTTTCAGCGGTTCTGCCATGTCGCCCAGCAGACTGCCGTTGGTGGTCATGGTGATTTCACGGATGCCGTCAATTTCACCAAGGGATTGAATAAACCCAAGGATTCCTTTCCGAACCAACGGTTCTCCGCCGGTAATTCTAAGCTTATCAATTCCTAGCGGTACGCTGGCTTTGACAATAGAAACGAGCTCTTCATAACTCAGAAAAGCCGTATGCGGCTTTTTCTGAATGCCTTTCTCCGGCATGCAGTACAAACACCTCATGTTGCAAAGGTCTGTAATAGAGATCCTCATGTAATTAATTTTACGCTGAAAACGATCTGCCATTTTTAGCCCTCCTAAACGATAAAAAAACAAGGTGTCCCGGAAAGGCACCTTGTTGCTGGTGTTGTTTTTTCCTTTCCAAGAGTGGGAGGTATAAAAATTTCTCTTTATACCCGCGGCTGCATTTCATAGATGCTGATAAAAGCATCCTTAGAAAACGACAGCTCGGAAAATTATTTATTTATCGATAATATTACAAACATTATAACATATTCTCATTCTATTGCATAGACTTAAAACAATGGGTACTGCGTGTCTGCTGTGGTGGAATCAAAACTTTTCTACCAAACTTCGACAAAGGCCGCGTTGTTGTAAATATCTTCCAGTCGGGTTTTATGCCCCTGCTCCATTTTAACCAGCTCCAGAAAAGTTTGTTTCTGCGTATCCTCTTCGCTGGCCTCCGCAAACTGCTGGTACATTTCCATAGCTTCCTGCTCTTTTTTCATTGCCAGGGCAATAGCATCTTTAAAGCTCATGCTTGTTGTTAAGGGCTGCTTTTCTACGGTTTCTGCAATATGATAATCCTTCGTTTCATCAAATTTCATCGCATCCGCAGATTTTTCAAAATAGGATTTTAGTATATGCTCATGCTTCTTTTCTTCTTCTGCCAGCTCTGTAAAGGTTGATTTCAAGACATTATTCTCTACCTTTTCAGCAGCATCCTTATAAAACTCATGGGCTTCCACTTCATTTTCAACAGCCATTTTTAAGATTTCTTTATAGTCTTTCACTACAAACCACCTCCATCTGTTTTCATCAGTTCTTTACTATCTTTTACTCTGCACCCGGACAGGAAACGCGTTCTGCTCCGGAGTAAATATTCATCCGCTTACCTCGCGCAAAGCCAACCACCGTCACATTCATTTGTTCTGCCAATTCAATCGCCAGCTTTGTTGGTGCAGAGCGTGAGACAATCATGGCAATTCCCTGTTTTGCTGCCTTGATCAGAATTTCCGAAGAAATTCTGCCGCTGGTTAAGAGCCATTTTCCTTCTATCTCCAGGTTATTCTGAAGGGCGTTACCAATCACTTTATCCAAGGCATTATGCCGTCCGATGTCTTCATGGAAGAGCAGCATCTCCCTTTCGTCGCACAAGGCACAGGCATGAACACCACCTGTTGTTTTAAACACAACGGATTCATCATTGAACCTTTTTGAGAGCTCCAGAATTCTGTCTGAATCAATCTTAAAGAATGAAGTTAGTGGCTTTGCCGTTAGGGAATCCAGAACATCATAAAAGACCGTCCCTTTACCACAGCCACTGGTCAAGGTTCTTTTGCCATGAGCTTTTTTCTTCGTTAGCGCACCTTCCGGCACGTTTATATAGCCGCGGCCATCTTCATGCTCAATTCGCACGCTTACTATATCTTCCATACTTCCGATCAAACCTTCAGAAGCAAGAAATCCCACCATCAAGTATTCTACACCTTCACCGGAGCATAATAGTGTAATGAATTCTTCATCATTCACATGAATGGTAAATGGTTTTTCGACGGTTACTTCATCTTCCAGGGTTTCACAGGTATCTCCCTGCAATCGAATAATTTCAATTTTTTCCGTTGATGAACTCATTTATAGATACTCCTTTGATTTACTGGTTTTTTATCTTTTTTCCTTATGCCAGTTTTTCGATATTAATGCCTGTCACTTTTAGGCCAGGGATTTTACTGAATTGATCAAACTCTTCTCCATTGGTCAACACATTGGCACCTTCTGACCAGTGGAAGGGAATGAAGAGAACATTTTCTTCCACTCGTTCCGTTACCTTGGCTTTGATTTTCACTTCGCCGCGTCGGGATTTAACTTTTATCATATCTCCATCTTTGATGCCTTTTTTCGCAGCCAATTTCGGATTAATCTCAATGTAAGATTCCGGAGCCAAATTGTTAATTCCTTCTGTTTTGCCAGTCATGCTGCGCGTATGATACTGATACAGAATACGTCCGGTGGTGAGCACCAATGGATATTCCGGATCTCCCAATTCGCCGGATTCAGCAAACTCAATGGCTTTAAACAATCCTACTCCTCGGGCAGGTTTGCCAATATGAAGAATTGGTGTGCCAGGATGTTCTTCTGTCGGGCATGGCCATGCAATACCAGCATTCTCGAGGCGCTGATAGCTTATCCCTGCATACTGTGGTGTTACCTGGCGGATTTCTTCAAATACTTCTTCTGCGCTGCTGTACTTTTTTTCGTAACCAAGCCGGTTCATGATTTCCATGAAGATCATCCAGTCCGGTTTTGCTTCACCTGGTGCATTGACTGCTTTTCGGACACGCTGCACACGTCTTTCTGTATTAACAAAGGTACCATCCTTTTCTGCGTAGGCTGCTGCCGGCAATACAACGTCTGCCAGTTCTGCCGTCTCTGTCAGGAAAAGATCCTGAACGACTACAAAAGCTTTTTTCAGTGCTTTTTCCACATGATGCGTATCCGGATCAGAAATCATGGGGTTCTCACCAAAGACATAAAGCATTTTTACTCTGTCATCATCGATGGCTGCCACGGTATCGGTTATGGTCAGTCCCGGTTGATCAGACAGCTTCACACCCCATGCATCTTCAAATTTCTTAACAATAGTGGCATCCGTTACTTTTTGATAACCAGTGAAGACATTTGGCAGGGCTCCCATATCACAAGCTCCCTGAACATTGTTCTGTCCTCGAAGGGGATTAACGCCACCGCCCGCTTTACCAAGGTTTCCTGTCAGCATGGCCATGTCAGCCAACGTCATAACGCTTTCCGTTCCAGTCACATGCTGGGTGATTCCCATGCAGTAAATGATGGTAGCTGTTCTGGCTTCGCCGTAAAGTATAGCTGCTAGACGAATGTCTTCCGCATCCACCTCGCAAATTTCCGACACATATTCCGGTGTGTATTTTTCTACTAATTTTTTCATCTCTTCATAGCCTTCTGTTGTGTTTTGAATATAGGCTTTGTCTTCCAGTCCTTCTTGGATGATCACATTCATCATAGCGTTATGCAATGCCACGCTGGTTCCTGGTTTAATCTTCAGGAACACATCCGCATACTCAGCCATTTCAATTTCCCTCGGATCCGCCACAATCAGTTTTTTACCTGCTTTAACGGCTCCTTTCAACTGAGCGCCAATAACTGGATGGTTTTCTGTCGTATTAGATCCAGTGATAAACATGGTGTCGGCTGTTTGGATGTCTGCAATGCTGTTGGTCATGGCTCCGCTTCCTAATGTAATTGCAAGACCTGCAACTGTAGAGGAATGTCAGAGGCGTGCGCAGTGATCCACATTATTGGTTCCAACCACAGCACGCATCATCTTGGTCATCAGGTAGTTGTCTTCCGTCAGGCCACGGGCGGATGAAAAGGCTGAGATAGCATCCGGGCCGTCGCTTTCTTTAATTTCATTTATTTTACTCACAATGAGATCGTAAGCTTCGTCCCAAGTTGCTTCTTCCAGTTCACCGTTTTTCCGAATGAGCGGCTTTTTCAGACGGTCCCGATGGTTAACAAAATCGAAGGAAAATCTTCCCTTTACACAAAGAAGACCTTCGTTGCAATGGCCTTTTACCGGAAGCACTTCCACAATTCGGTTGTCTTTGACCAGTAATTCCATTTGACAACCTACACCACAATAAGCGCATGTGGTTTGTACTTTTTCCACTTCCCAGTAACGATACTTTTCTCTTCTTTTTGGCATCAGCGCGCCAACAGGACATACAGATACACAGTTTCCGCATGACACACAGGTTGATTCGGCAATTCCCTGCTCAAAGGGAGTACCAATATGGGTTTCAAACCCTCTGTCCACAAAGCAAAGTGCATCCGTATTCTGTACCTGAGAGCACATATAAACGCATTTTCCGCATAGGATGCATTTGGTCTGGTCAGCGGTATAAAATTCATTGGACACGTCTTTTTCGTAGCTCTTTCTTGCACCCTCGTAAGAAGTCTCTTCTATATCATATTGATAGCAAAGATCCTGCAACGTACATCTTCCAGCCTGCTCACAGGTCAGACAATCCAACGGGTGATTCGCCAGGATAAGATCCAAAATTTCTTTTCGCGCCTCCACCACCACTTCGCTTTCTGTTTGCACCACCATACCGTCCGCGGCAGGAATACAGCAAGCTGTCATCAGCGATCGGGCACCTTCTACTTCCACCACACAGATTCGGCACGAACCATGCGGCTTAAAGCGCTCATCATAACAAAACATCGGAATCTTTATTCCAACTTTTTCGGCGGCTTGAAGGATTGTGGCACCTCGCTCCACCTGCACTTCGAAACCGTTAATTTTAAGGGTAATCATCCTTGTTCTCATCCTCCTTTGCTTGTCAGCATCATTTGGGGTTATCCTTTTTTAATGGCATCAAAAGGACAAGCTTCCAGACAGGCTCCACATTTAATGCATTTTGCCTGATCAATCAGATATACTTCTTTTCCTTTCACACCACTTATGCAATTAACCGGGCATTTAGCTGCACAAATCCCGCATTTTTTGCATTTTTCCGGTATGACCAGGAATTGAAGCAATGCCTGGCAAACGCCAGCAGGACACATTTTCTCATTCACATGAGCTTCATATTCGTACCGGAAATACCTGATCGTTGACAACACCGGATTGGGAGCTGTCTGTCCCAAACCACATAATGAAGCTTTTTTGATGGTTTTTGCCAATGTTTCCAACTTATCCACGTCTTGGAGTTTTCCTTTACCTTCTGTGATTTTATCCAGAAGCTCATGCATTCTTTTGATTCCTTCACGGCATGGGGTGCACTTTCCACAGGATTCTTCTTCTGTAAAGTCAAGGAAAAATCTAGCAACGTCCACCATGCAGTTGTCTTCGTCCATAACGATCATACCGCCGGATCCCATCATGGAGCCAAGGGCGATGAGGTTTTCATAATCAATGGGAGTGTCCAGGTGTTCAGCAGGAATACATCCACCGGATGGTCCTCCTGTTTGAACTGCTTTAAAAGCTTTTCCATTAGGTATACCGCCGCCCACTTCAAAAATGGTTTCTTGAAGTGTGGTTCCCATGGGGATCTCCAAAAGACCAGTGTTGTTAATTTTTCCACCCAAAGCAAACACTTTCGTGCCTTTGGATTTTTCTGTTCCGATTCCAGCAAACCAGTCGGCTCCCTTTAGAATGATCTGGTTAATATTAGCAAAGGTTTCCACGTTGTTCAGCAAGGTGGGTTTATCAAAAATCCCTTTGTTGGCAGGAAATGGCGGCCTTACTTTTGGCATTCCTCTTCTGCCTTCAATGGATTGAATCAATGCCGTTTCTTCGCCACAGACAAAAGCTCCGGCACCCTCGCGGATCTCCATGTCAAAGCTAAAGCCAGATCCGAGAATATCTTCTCCAAGCAGGTCATTTTCCCTGGCCTGGTCGATAGCAATCTGTAACCGTTTAACTGCAATGGGATACTCAGCACGCACATATACAAAACCGTAATTAGCACCAACGGCATACGCAGCAATGGTCATGGATTCTACCAGCGTATGCGGATCACCCTCCAGTACGGATCGATCCATAAACGCGCCTGGGTCTCCTTCGTCCGCGTTACAAGCAACGTATTTAACATCTCCTTCAGCCTTGCTGGTAAATTCCCATTTCAGGCCAGTTGGAAATCCGCCTCCACCACGACCACGAAGACCGGATGCTTTTATGGTTTCCACCACTTCTTCCGGAGACATTTTTGTCAGTACTTTTGCCAGTGCGGCATATCCATCATAGGCAATGTATTCTTTAAGAATTTCCGGATCAATGACACCGCAATTTCGAAGGGCCACACGTTGCTGCTTTTTGTAAAAACCCATATCGTCAATGCTGTCACTTGCCTCTTTTTTACCTGGTTCTTTATAGGTAAGGTCATGAACAATAAGGCCTTTTAATAAATGTTCTTCCGTAATTCTGGGAACATCGTCCAGTTTTACCTGGCTGTAAAAGGAACCTTCCGGATACACAATGACAATTGGTCCTGCCTCACAAAGACCAAAACACCCAGTCTGAACCACCTTTATTTCTTTTTCAAGTCCATGCTTCTCCAGTTCCTTATTGAACAAATCAATGATCTTAAGGGAGTCTGAAGAAACACATCCTGTACTGCCACAAACCAGTACATGAGATCTGTACAACTCCATAGCTTTCCCTCCTTACTTTATGTTATTCGCTTCTATCTTTCGAAAACACCAATGGTTTGGCTTTTCAAAGTCTTTCCATTGACCAAATGCTCAGTTACGATTTGGCGAGCCAGTTCAGGTGTCAGTTTCACATAAGTTGTCTTCTTCTCACCTTCATAAAGTTCCAGCATTGGCTCAAGTCTGCACGCGCCAAGGCATTCAGTTTGTGTTACCGTTACATCCTGAAGATTATGCTTATTGATTTCATCCATCAATGCTATTGTAATTTGTCTGGCGCCGGCTTCAATCCCACAGTTGTCCATCCCAACCACTACCCTGACATCACCGCTGCCGCTGCGAAGTCTTACATCTTTTTGCGCTTTTTTTCGAATAGCTTCCAGTTCAGCAAATGTTTTCATGAAAATCCTCCCTATTTTTTTAGTATTTCTCAATAATTCCTTTTATATCTTCCACCGCCAGACGACCATATACGTCTTCATTAACCGTGATAACAGGAGCTAGTCCACAAGCACCGATGCAACGACAAGCAATCAGACTGAATTTACCATCAGGAGAAGTTTCGCCTGACTTAATCCCAATAATTTTAGATATTTTTTCCAGGATTGGCTGAGCATTTCGAACGTAACAGGCTGTTCCCATGCAGACAGAAATCATATAGTCACCTTTGGGCTCCAGGTTAAACTGTGAGTAGAACGTAACCACCCCATAGATTTCACTCATGGGAATTCGCAGGCCTTTTGAAATTTTCTGCTGCACCTCGATGGGCAGATATCCAAAAATACCCTGAGCTTTCTGCAGTACCTGGATCAGTGCTCCTTTCGTTTCTTTTTCCTGAAGGATCAATTTATCCAATTTTTGAAAATTCTCTGCTGTCATGGTTTCTTTTGGCATTCTTTTACCTCCCACTTATTCTGATATTTTCTTCCATTTGTTTTTTTCCATATCAAATATTTTACTACCCTTTTATCATTATAAATGATTATGATTCAAATTCAAAATGAACAACAAAAACCAGCCAAAATCAGGCCGGCTTCGTTATCTCGTTATGATTCTTATTTTTTCAGCAGCCTTCTTGTTCAGCTGAGTATCTTCCATGGCAATCGTCTGTCTATAACGACAGCCAGGAACCCACCCAGCAGCGCAGTAAAAAACTGAGGGAATGTCATGGCGGCAAGGATGGGTGCGGGAAGACCCGGTATAAAGAACGCGGCCAGGATGCGAATCAGGCCTGCCATCACCAAAAATTTTGTCATCGCCGCCAATACAACTGCCAGCCACACATTTTTCTTAAGCATGCTAAACACCAGGACTAAACTAATGTTGCCCATCATAATCACAGGAATCACCGGGAAAAGAGGCATAATTCCAAGCATAAACGCTGCCATTGGTGTCATGCAGCCAATCAGCACCGCTGAGCCAGGATGTGTTGTGAGCACTGCAAGGATTAGCACCATGTTGACCAAAGGCCCCACTACCGGTTGAGCCAGAGAGGCCAGACCAATCTGAAAGATCAGAGCCAAAGCCAGTAATATTGCTGTTTTGGTTAACAACGAAACAGAATCATTTTTTTTAGCCATCATTAAAATAGTGATCTCTCCTTTTCTTATTTCATCTTATTTAGCCAGGATACGCCTGCCAATTGCCACATCCCGAATCATACAAGCTTTTTCATGAAATAAATAACGATGCTTATAGGTCAAGTTCTTTCAACATAGAAAGAAACATAGAAAGAAAGGAAATTCCCTTTTTTGTTTTCAGGGAATTTCCTCCTGTTTCCAATCAGTGAAGAACGATATTTGTTTCTGTCCCTAAATTCTTTCTCGTGGCTGATAGCAGGTATGAAGCAACTTGTGGGATTTTTCACCGAACGGCTTCCCAAGGAATTCCTCATACAGCTTAATAATCTGTTCATTCTCATGAGATTTACGTTTGGCTTTTCCTTCATCTTCCCGATACAGCGCCGCTGTACGTTTCTTAAGGATCTCAATGTCTCCATGATGGTAGGGCTGACCTCCGCCACCAACGCAGCCACCCGGACAAGCCATAATCTCTATGACGTGATAATCAGATTTTCCGTCTCGAATATCTTCCAGCAACTTCCTTGCATTCCCCAACTCATGAGCGATTCCGATTTTGACATCCATATCACCAATGGTCACGGTAGCTTCACGGATTCCTTCCATCCCTCGCAATTGTTTAAATTCTACGTTTTCCAGGGTTTCTCCGGTAATCCATTCATAGGCGGTTCTGACAGCCGCTTCAATAACCCCGCCGGTCGCTCCGAATATAACAGATGCGCCCGTACTCTCACCCATCAAGGAGTCAAACTCATCGTCCGCCAGAGTGGCAAAATCTATCCCGGCTTCCTTCAGTAGCTGCGCATACTCTCTGGTCGACAAGACTATATCGACGTTGGAATCACTTCCGCAACTTAGCTCCGGTCTATGTGCCTCGGCTTTTTTAGCCAGGCAAGGCATGACGGAAACAACCGTGATGTCTTCAGGATTAAGGTTCATCTTTTCTGCATAATAGGTTTTTGCAATCGCTCCAAACATGATTTGTGGCGACTGACAACTAGATGGAACATCCAGCATATCAGGGAATTGATGCTCCATAAACTTAACCCATGCTGGGCAGCAACTTGTCAGCATAGGAAGACGACCATTGTTCTGAATCCTGTGAACAAGTTCGGATGCTTCTTCCATGATGGTTAGGTCTGCTGCAAAATCCGTGTCAAAGACACCATCAAAACCCAGTCTTCTGAAAGACGCCGCAATTTTACCGGTGGACAGCGTTCCAGGCTCCATGCCAAACATTTCTCCTATCGCAGCACGTATGGCCGGCGCTACCTGTACCACTACATGTTTGCTTTCGTCATTCAGTTCTCTCAGCACATCGCCAACCTCATTCACTTCTGTCAGCGCAGCGGTCGGACACACTGCAACACACTGGCCACAGAAAGTACAAGAAGTGTCAACCATATCCAAGTTGAATGCAGGACCGACAAAGGCGTCAAAACCGCGATCAATGGCTGACAGAATTCCACAGGTCTGTACGTCATTGCACATGGTCTCACAACGTCGACACATAATGCATTTATTTGGATCTTTGATAAGTGAATAGCTGGATAAGTCTTTTTCGTAGTCCATCCTCTTGCCTTCCCATTTAATCTCTCGGATTCCAAGCTCTTGTGCCAGGCTTTGCAGATCACAACTCAAGTTCTTAGGACACACAAGACAATCTGTTGGATGATTGGACAACAACAGTTCTACAGATGTCCTGCGTCCAGCTATGGCTCTCATTGAATCGGTTTTCACCACCATGCCTTCTGTCACTTTGTCAGAACAGGAGGGCACCAGAGCCGGTCTTTTATCCACTTCCACCATACACACACGGCAGGACGCCGTCTGGTTCACAACGCCCAGCTCACCGAGATTTAAATGACATAAAGTCGGGATGTGCACGTTGCATTTTTTTGCCGCTTCCAGAATTGTTGTGCCTTTAGGAACTTGAAGATCCATTCCATTTATATTAACATTTAGCATATCCATAAAAACCCACCTCTCTATGGTTTAATAACTGCATCAAATTTACATGCTTCAAAACACGCATTACATGCAATACACTCATCTTCACGAATGACATGCACTTCTTTCGCTTTTCCATCAATACAATTGGTCGGGCATACTTTCAGACAGGCCGTACATCCGATACACTTCTCCGGATCGATGGAGTAGCTCAATAATGCCTTACAGCTTCCGGCCGTGCATTTTTTATTGTAGACGTGGTCCTCGTATTCATGCTTATAGTAATTCATCGTAGAGAGAACAGGGTTTGGTGCCGTCTGACCTAATCCGCAAAGAGCCGTGTCTTTAACGCTTCTCGCCAAATCATTCAGATTGATCAGATCTTGCTCTGTTCCCTCGCCGTTGGTAATTTTTTCAAGAATTTCATACATCCTCATGGTTCCCACCCGGCATGATGTGCATTTTCCACATGACTCATCCTGTGTGAATTCCAGGAAAAACTTTGCGATATTAACCATGCAGGTAGAATCATCCATAACAATCATTCCACCGGATCCCATCATGGAACCAATGTTTTTTAATGATTCGTAGTCAATAGGGGTATCCAGATCGAGTTCCGTGATCACACCGCCGGATGGACCGCCGGTCTGCACCGCCTTAAACTTGGCTCCTCCGGGAATACCGCCGCCAATATCAAAAATAATTTCACGCAATGTCGTTCCCATCGTAACTTCCACAAGTCCAACATTGTTGATATCACCTGCCAGTGCAAACACTTTTGTTCCTTTGGAGGTCTCTGTACCGATGCCCTGAAACCACTCAGGTCCATTTAGAATGATCGGCGGAACAGCTGCAAAAGTTTCCACGTTGTTAACCGTTGTGGGCTTACCCATATATCCTGACTCGGACGGGAATGGCGGTTTTTTCGTAGGTTCGCCCCTTTTACCTTCCACGGACTGAATCAAGGAGGTTTCTTCTCCACAGACAAAGGCGCCTGCGCCCAATTTCAGGTAAAGATCAAAGTCAAATCCGGACCCGAAAATATCCTTTCCTAAAAAGCCCATTTCTCTTGCTTGATCAATGGCTACCTGTAAACGCTTTATTGCCAGCGGATACTCGGCTCTGATGTAAATAACGCCGTTATTCGCACCGGTTGCGTATCCACCGATGACCATTGCTTCAAGCAAAGAATGCGGATCGCCTTCAAGAATAGATCGATCCATAAATGCTCCGGGATCGCCTTCATCTGCATTGCAGATCAGGTATTTTTCATCACCTGGAGCTTTTAGTGTGAATTCCCACTTCAATCCTGTGGGAAAACCGCCGCCACCACGGCCTCGAAGTCCGGATTCTTTAACCATTTTAGCTACTTCAGCGGGTTCCATTTCTGTCAGCACTTTTCCCAATGCCTCATAACCGCGAAAAGCAATATAGTCGCTAATATCGCCGGGATCAATTAAACCACTATTTCTTAGAGCAATTCGATATTGCTTGTTCTCTTGACTTTTAACATTCTCCATGATAAGCCTCCTTAATCAAAATTTAAGCCTTGCCATAATCTGTTTCCAACACAGAATCTTTCAATATCTCTTTGTTCATGATGTGTTTTTGAACTATTTCTTTTGCCTTTTCTTCATCAACTTTGGAATAAAATACTGGTTTCTCACCGGAAACGTTTACCTGAACAGTTGGTTCTGAAAAACAATACCCGATACAGCCAACCGGGACCACCCTGACATTTTCAAGAGATTGTGCTTTGATCTCCTCAGTCAGTGCCTCTAAGGTTTCCTTGGCTCCTGTAGCAATTCCACAAGTGGTCATGCCCACCAGAATTTCCGCGGCTCCTTCCTTACCTTGACCACTTTCTCTTAAACCGACTTTATGCTTGTTTTCTTCCCTGATTTTTGCGAGATCATCCAATGATCTAATAGTCATTATTCATCGCCCTTTCTATATTGCTGAATAATATCCTTCACATCTTCAACCGCTACATGACCGTGAACATTATCGCCTACAAATACAACCGGTGCCAGACCACATGCTCCCACACATCGCACGTCTCTGAGGGTAAACAGCATGTCTTCCGTGGTTTCTCCCTTGTTAATGCCCAGTTCAGCAGCAAATGCATCAAGAATTTTTTCTGCTTTTTTTACAAAACAGGCAGTTCCCATGCAGACACTGATCTTGTGTTTTCCAACCGGTTTTTGTGTGAAAAAAGAATAAAAGCTTACTACGCCATAAACCTTTGCCGCAGGAATTCCGACCTGACGAGAAACAAAAAGCTGAACTTCCTTTGGAAGATAGCCAAAAATTTCCTGAGCCTTGTGCAGAATATGAATCAGAGATCCTTCCTTGTCTTTCACACCACTGATGTAAGTCTCAAGCTCCTCGTAGTGTTCTTTCGGCAATTCTACGAAGTCATTGGTTTTTAGTTGCTCATGCTGTTTCTGCATTAATACACCTTCCTTCCATAAAATTTTATATTTAAGATCGACTATTTGTCAAAAAAAATCATACCAAAAAACTCGCTAATTGTCAAACAATTAACAAATTTTTTTCTGAGTTTATTCCATCATACCATTAACCATTTTTAGGCTGTCTCCCCGACCCATGTCGATTTTATAGCCGGCATTTCGGATCTGATCTTCAGTATATTGTTTGCAGCATTCCGGAGCCTCGTCAGTATATAATTTGTTTTCATACAATGCGTACTTGGGACGGACCTCCTCAGGCGAAAGGTTTGTCATCAATACATTGGCGCCCGACCGGAGTGCCTTCTCTTTTCCCTTGGGATCCAGTGTTTCCATCGCCGTAGTGGCCGGAATCAGCGCATCCGGTACTAGCAAACGAGCCAACGCCACCATCATAATTGTTTTTTCAATCGTCCCCCTTCTTCTGTTTCCCAGAGGAGTATCTGAATGTGGAAGAAAAGGACCAATGCCAATCATCTCCGGATTTAATTTTTTAAGAAAAAGCAAGTCATCTGCCAGATGGTGATTGGTTTGATCCGGAAGCCCAACCATAAATCCGGCTCCCGTCTGGAATCCAATTCTTTTGAGCATGTTCAAATGCTCACACCTTGCCTCATAACTCATGAAAGGATGCAGTTTTTCATAAAGATCCCTGGAGGCCGTTTCATGTCTGAGCAAATATCGATCGGCACCGGCTTCAAAGAATTTTCGGTATTCTGCCATACTTCTTTCACCAATTGAGAGCGTGATGGCCGCATCCGGACAAATCTTTCGGATTCCTCCGATGATTTCCACCATCTTATCTTGTGTATACCATGGATCCTCACCACTTTGAAGCACAAACGTTCTATATCCTAGTGAGTAGCCTGTGCGACAGCACTCAATGACCTCTTCCTGAGAAAGCCTATACCGCTGTACCCGTTGATTGCCTTTCCGCAGACCGCAGTAAAGGCAGTTTTGAACACATCGATTTGAAAACTCTATAAGACCCCTTACAAAAACAGATTGACCATAATGTTTTCTTCTGACAGCATCGGCACAACTTTGGAGTCTACTGTACAGTCCTTGCTCATCGTAATGATCCAGAGCATCCAGCAGGTCAACCAGTGGTTCCTTTTCAATGGTGCCTTTCTCATACAGATCATCCAGCATCTTTATCATCCGTATTGGACCTCCTTATCTAAAAGTAAAAATCTCTTTTGCCGCTTTCTATGTCTTTAAGCCTGCGGATGGTTTGAAGCTTCATTTTTTCTTTTGGGATTTTTTGAAGGTTTTCTTCAATAACCTTTTCTCCCAGTTCTTTCAATTCTTCATCCGCATAGTCTTCCAAGTATTCTTTGAACGTCAGTATAGCGTTAGGGTAACACAAGTCATGGATGCTTCCGTTTTTGGCAAGCTGCATAAAACGATCTCCCGTTCGCTCCATTCGATAGCACGCAGTGCAATAGCTTGGTAAATGTCCCTGACGACAGAGGCTTTTGATAATATTATTTGGAGAACGATGATCGGCCACTTCAAACTGGGGAGAATCCTCGCCTTGCTCATGATCTTTATAGCCACCCACGCCGGTACAGGATCCGGCACTGATTTGGGATGCGCCAAGCTTAATCACTTCATCCCGAAAAGATGATTCTTCCCGCGTTGACACGATAATGCCCGTATACGGCACCGCTATTCTTAAAATCGATACGATTCGCTTAAATTCTGCGTCCGTTACAATATAAGGGTACTCTTCAAGTGAAACATCTTTGGCGGCTTTGATTCGAGGAACAGAAATAGTATGAGGACCAACGCCGAATTCTTTTTCCATATGTTCTTTATGCAGCATGGTAGCCACCATTTCATACTGATAGTCATAAAGACCAAGCAGTACGCCAATGCCTACATCATCCAGTCCTGCCTCCATGGCACGGTCCATTGCAGTAGTGTGGTACTCATAGTCACTTTTCGGCCCAGAAGTATGCATGGCGGCATAGGTGTCCCGGTGGTAGGTTTCCTGAAACAGAATGTATGTTCCAATTCCAGCTTCCTTTAGTTTTCTGTAGTTTTCTACCGTAGTAGCAGCAATATTCACATTGATACGCCGAATGCTTCCATTATCCACGCTGGTATTGTAAATAACGTCCATGGCATGGAGAATGTATTCAATAGGACAGTTCTTTTCGTCTTCGCCAGCCTCAAGCACAATTCGTTTATGCCCGAGCCGTTGGATTATTTGCACTTCCTGTCGCAATTCATCGTCGTTCAGTTTTTTTCTTCTGATCTCATTTCCGGCCTTGTAACCACAGTACCGACAGCTGTTAATGCAGTAATTGGAAACGTACAACGGTGCAAATATGACCATCCGATTGCCATAGATCGCTGTCTTAACATGAGCAGCAGCCTCATGCATCTTTTGTTCGATTTCCGGATCTTTAACGGAAAGCAGTGCAGCCACTTCCTGTGCTGTAAGCCCCTGGCCTTCCCTTCCTTTTTCCACCAATTTCAGTAACTCTTCACGACTTTTTTCCTGGCCCTGTTCCAATAAATTAGCAATTAGTTTGTCCGAAATAAAATCAGCTTTTTTACCTTTTTCCTGAATAATCATCTATACACCCTCCTAAAAATTCTATGCCTTTGGTTCCCTTCCATTTTTCAGAAATTTCAACCTGTTAAACGCGGACAGTGACACTGGCAACTTGCCTTTTTTTGTTGTACAATAGTACCTGAATCATTACCTTTGCTTGATGAATCTTAATGAGATGAGGATTGATCTTAATGGAAAAACGCATCGGTGTCGTCGGCATTATTATAGAAAATACCGATCAGGTCTCTTACGTTAACGAAATACTGCACCATTATGCCAATATTATTGTAGGGCGCATGGGGCTTCCTTACCGCGAGCGGGGTCTCAGCGTCATCTCCATTATTGTGGACGGCACCACAGACGATATTGGCAGTTTGACGGGAAAGCTGGGCAACCTGGAAGGCGTTCAGGCCAAAAGTGCACTTTCGCGAAAAAGTTAACTGCCTTTTTTTAGTGCTTCTTCCCAAGCCATTGCGGCCAGAGGGAAAGGTTCAATGGCTCTTGGGAGTATTCCCTGAACAGCTGCAATCAGCACTCCATAATTCACGATGGGCACACCGGCTTCCATAGCTTGCTGGATTCTGTAGACCATGGCGCGACGGTTAAGCATGCATGCTCCACAATGAACGATCAGTGCATAAGAGGAAAGGTCTTCCTGAAACTGTGTACCGGTTGTGTATTCGAAATTCAGTTTTTTTGCAGTAGCCTGTCTGAGCCAGCGCGGAATTTTAACCCGCCCTATATCATCTGCCTGACGATGATGGGTACACGCTTCTGATACCAGAATGGTGTCGTCATGTCTAAGGGTTTCAATGGCAGCTGCACCACGCACCAACTCTTCCAGCTTCCCTTTGCTGCGTGCCAGCAGGATTGAAAAGGACGTTAAGGGAACCTCCCTGGGTGTATCAGCCGCTACCTTGAGAAATGCCTGGGAATCCGTGATGACCACAGCCGGCTTTTGCTTCAGCTTATCCAGGGTTTCTTTAAGTTCATGTTCCTTCGTCACAATAGCAATAGCATCCATTTCTAAAATATCCCGAATTGTCTGCTGCTGCGGAAGGATCAGTCTTCCTTTGGGAGCCGCCTTATCAATCGGCGTGACCAACACCGCCATTTCTCCGGGAGCAATCAGGTTTCCCATCATTTTAAACTTGTCATCCTCTTCTGGAATACTTTGAATCAGCTTCTTCTTCAATGCTGGAATATTTTCTCCTGTCAGGGCGGAGATAGCCACAAAAGGAACCTCAAACTCGTCTTCCAGCTTTTTCACATACTCCCGATCCACCGGTTGGATATCTGTTTTATTCAGAACGCCAACGATAGGAATGGCTTTCTTCTTCATCAGCTGATAAATGCTCCTGTCATAATCTGTTACGCCCTGGCAGGAATCAATTAAAATCATTCCCACGTCTGTTTTGTTAAGTACTTCCATGGTTTTACGCTTTCGAAGTTCTCCCAGCTCCCCTACGTCATCCAAGCCAGCGGTGTCGATAAACACAACAGGCCCCACAGGCAGCAATTCCATTGCCTTGTACACTGGATCCGTCGTTGTTCCCTTTACAGGAGAAACCAGGGCAGCTTCCTGACCGGTAATGGCATTGATCACGCTGGATTTCCCCGCATTCCGACTTCCAAAAAGCGCAATGTGCAACCGACTGGATCTTGGTGTCTGATTCATTTTTATTCCCCTTTCTCTTGAAGACCGTTGACCCTGAGAATCTCAGAACTTGCTATCCCAGGACCTGTCACTGCCAATGGGTTCAGTAATCGATCCACCTGCTCCGAGGTCAAATTCGTTTCCTGAAGAAGAACTTCTCGAACACTTTTTCCTTCTTTTCTGCATAATCCGACAATTTCTGACGCTTTTTCAAAGCCAATCAACGGAACAAGAGGCGTCACCATCACTGCAGAGTTATCCAGGTTCTTTTGACACTGCTTCTGTCTGACTTCGATGCCCTCTACACATTTGTCTCTGAACAACACCACCGCTCGGTTCATCATTTCCATTGACTCCAGCAGACACTCAGCAATCAGCGGAACAAAGGCGTTAAGTTCTAATTGTCCCGCCAGAGCTGCACTGGTAATGGCCTGATCATTGGCGGCAACCCTCATAGAAACCTGAGCCACCATTTCCGGAATCACAGGATTGTTTTTACCTGGCATGATGGAAGAACCTGACTGGCAGACAGGCAACCTGATCTCTCCGATTCCTCCGAAAGGTCCGGAGTTAAGCAGTCTTAAATCATTGGCCATTTTATGGAGGTTCACGGCTGCCGATTTCAGTAAACCTGATACTTCAACAAATACATCCATATTTTGTGTCGTATCAATCGGATACTCACTTCTGGCAAAGCCGATCCCTGTCAGATCTTGCAGTAACTCCGTCACCATAAAGATGTATTTTTTATCTGCGTTGATTCCGGTTCCAATAGCTGTTCCTCCCAGATTGATTTCCCGGAGCCTTTCTTCCACCTTGTAAAGCCGCCATCTGTCTCTGGAAATGGCACGAGCATACGCACCAAAAGACTGCCCCGCCATCATGGGAACTGCATCCATTAACTGCGTTCTTGCCAGTTTCAGCACTTTATCATTCTCACTTTCCTTATGCTGTATGCTTTCCTGCAGTTCGGCAAATGCTTCGCTAAGATTTCTTAACTTCCTGATTGCAGCCATGCGAAGCGCCGTGGGAAAAACATCATTTGTTGACTGATGTAGATTCACATCTTCCAACGGATGAACAAATTCATACTCTCCCTTCTTTTTCCCCATGATTTCAAGCGCACGATTAGCCAATACCTCATTTACATTCATATGCACAGAGGTCCCGGCACCACCCTGATAGGCATCTGTCACAAACTGCTCCTGGAGTCGTCCATTGAGAATTTCATCGCAAGCCTTGACAATAGCGTTAACTTTATCCTGTTCAAGGCTTCCGATCCGACCATTGGCCGTGGCAGCCGCCTTTTTTATAAGCACGATGGATCGCAACAGCTCCATATTAACAGGACGAAGGCTGACAGGAAAATTTTCTGCAGCCCTGGCTGTATGAATGCCGTAGTAGGCGTTGGCCGGAATATCCACTGTTCCAAGCTGGTCTCTTTCCCTTCGAAAATCCAATTCAAACACCCCCCTTCTATGTTAATGATCCAACACGACTCTTAGTCAACATAAAAGCCCTTCTCCAAAATAAGGAAAAGGGCTTCTGTAAAAAGTCACAGAAAAGAACCTTCCCTTATTCTCAGGCAAAACCCTTGAATGCAGGCTGGAACTATCAAGTTCGAAGCTCCTTGAAACGATGGCTATTGCCACCTGTTTCTGAGAGCTTAATTGTTGATGATACAATGGACTATATCGTTTTGTGCTTGTTAATAATATCACAACCGTGACTGAAAGACAACATTTATTTTTATCCGCTTATTTGCTAATGATAGCTGTTATGCTATTACCTTTTTAAATAATCTGTTAAACGTTCACTGAAAGCTTTTGCTGCGTGGTACCCCATCATTTTTTGGCGGTGGTTTCGTGCCGCAACTTCAATCATGAGCGAAATATTTCTTGCCGGTTTTACCGGGATGACGACTTCTTCCACTTCCACATCCAGAATTTTTCTGTGGGACTCATCCAGTCCAAGTCGATCGTAGCTTTTTTGCTGATCCCATTCTTCCAGATGCACGACAATATCAATGCCCGTTTGGTTTTTAATGGCTCCAACTCCATAAAGGCTTTTTACGTCTAAAATGCCTATCCCGCGGACTTCGATCATATGGCGTGTCAGCTCCGGAGCTGCTCCCACAATATAATCATGGCCAATTCTTTTAACCTCAATAGTATCATCCGCCACCAGCAAATGACCTCGTTTAATGAGCTCCACGGCTGTTTCACTTTTTCCGATTCCACTTTTGCCGGTAATGACCACACCAACGCCATAAATGTCCATCAGGACGCCATGGATCCGGGTGGTTTCTGCCAAATGAAACTCCAGGTAGTTCATCATGCGGGAAATAAGCTTTGTGGTGTTCAGCCCACTGCCCAATACCTTTCGCTGGTGCTTATTGGCAATATCCAATAGTCCTTGCGGAAGACCCAAGTCCCGACTGACCAATAAACAAGGGATCGGATATGACATAATTTTATCAAATCTTTCTAATCTGGTTTCTTCAGGCAAAGTATGCAGATAGTAGTGTTCCACTTTTCCCAATATTTGAATGCGTTCATAGGCAAAATAATCAAAGTATCCGGCTAGCTGTATGCCTGGCCGCACCATTTCGCTGGTGGTGATCCAAGAATTCCCGCTTACTTCCGGTGTTAGATCTTTCAGTTCCTGATCTTTAATTAGCTGATTGACAGATATGGACATTCCTTCACCTCATTTTAGAACAAAGACGCTTCGCGTCTATTTGGTGGTTAGGAATTAGTAGGTTAGGGATTAGGAGAAGCGAAGTCAAAACCCTTAAAAGCTTATCAACACCCTAAAGGGTACAGGCAGATGTTTTCACATAATCATCCTGGCACCCGTTCTATTTCCTTATCCTAAAAGACGCTGGGCTTCTATTGCAATTGATAATTGATCATGAACAATGGATACCTAAGTCAAATCAACTTGGTGCCGGTGGTTCCGGTATAATGGCCAGGGCAATAATATAGGCAATGATACCTCCAAAGCCCATGCTGAAAACCGTAAAAATCACCCATAGAAGCCGAACCAGTGTCGGATCAATGTTAAAATACTCTGCAATACCGCCGCATACACCTGATATTTTCTTGTCGGACTTGGACAAATACAGCCTTTTCATACTTCTCCCTCCTTCTCACCCTTCTCGGCATTCACTTTCTCAATAAAATAATTTCGGATTGTTTCGGCCTGTTTTTCACCAATACCCTCCACTTCCATCATTTCATGTACCGTTGCTGTTTTCAAACCCTGCATTCCCCTAAAATGATCCAGTAACTTGCGGCGGGTTTTTTCACCCACTCCAGGTATGCCATCCAGTTCTGATTTGGTTAAGGCTTTGCTCCTGCGTTGTCGGTGGAAATCAATGGCAAATCGATGGACTTCATCCTGTATGGCTGTTACAAACCTCCATAAAGATTTACGGTTTTTCAACTCAAAGGTTTCTCCATCGAAATATATCCCCCGGGTACGGTGTCGATCATCCTTTACCATCCCTGCTACGGGAATGGATAAATTAAATTCCTTCAGCACCTTTACGGTGGTGGATACCTGGCCCGCTCCTCCGTCCACCAGAATCAGATCCGGAAATACGGCAAATTTTGAGTTTTCCATGGTCTTCAGGCCTTCGCTTATCTGTCGGGCTTCTTCCAGTCCACGCCGAAATCGTCTCTCTATGACTTCACGCATGCTTCCGGTGTCATCCGGACCGGACACGTTCTGAATTTTAAAACGCCGATAGCCACTTTTAAATGGCTCCCCTTCCTGAAATACAATGAGCACGCCAACAGGCTCTGTTCCGGCCGTTGTCGAAATGTCCACCGCTTCAATCCATACCGGCGGCTGATCCAGCCCCGTCAGTTCCGCCAGTTCTATCAAGACATTTTGGCGCTCAGTATCTTTCTTAATCCGAGCCTTTTCTCGTTGTTCAATCAGCAGCAGGGCATTCTTTTGAACTAACTCCACCAGCTTCTTTTTTTCTCCCCGCTGAGGCACTTTAATGGAAACTTTTTTTCCTCTCTTTTGCCCAAGCCATTCTTCGATGACTTCCCGGTCTTCAGGCTCACTTGGCGTTAACAATTCGCCTGGAATGAAAGGCGCATTGTCATAATAGAGCTTAATGAAAGAAGCCAGTACAGCGGATGCTTTTTCTTCTTTGTCTCCTTTTAAAAAATGATGGTGTTGCTTAACAATTTTTCCATCACGCACGGAAAAGACCTGGACGCAACTTTCTGTTGTTCCGCTTTCCAGCGCAATAACATCCTGGTCCAGCGTGTTTCCCATGTCCATTTTCTGTTTCTCAGTCACTTTTTGCAAGGCTGACCACTGGTCCCGATATAACGCTGCTTTCTCAAAGTCCATGCTTTTAGCTGCTTTTTTCATCTTCGCTTCCAGCTGTCTTAGCAGCTTGAATTCTCTCCCGTCCAAAAGCAGCACCACTTCTTTGATCATTTCATGATAATCTTCTTTAAAAACCTGACCCTGACAGGGGCCCATGCACTGTCGCAGGTGGTAATTCAGGCATGGTCTTTCCACTTTTCCTGTCTTGGCACTTATTTTCTTGTTACAGGTTTTCACCGGAAACAGCTGTCGAATAAGCTCCAGTGTTTCGTTTAAAGCACCTACATCTGTATAGGGTCCAAAGTACTGTGCCCCGTCCCTCAGTACCCGCCGGGTTTTAGAAACCCGGGGATAGTCCTCCTGCCAGGTGATTTTCATGTATGGGTAGCTTTTGTCGTCTCTCAACAGGACATTGTATTTTGGTCTGTTTTCCTTAATCAGGTTGCATTCCAAAATCAGCGCTTCCACTTCGGTATCTGTAACCACGGTTTCAAAGTCCTTCACGTGTTGCATCATTGCTTTCACCTTTGGTGTATAATGACCTGCAGCAGTAAAATATTGTCGAACCCGGTTGCGCAGATTTCTCGCTTTTCCAACATATATGATTTCCTTCCGGCTGTCCTTCATCAGGTAAACACCGGATTGTTGTGGTAAATTGTCCAGCTTTTCTTCCAGATTCATCCCATCACCCATTTCTTACTTGCTAAGCCACGGGGACGGTTCCATCGTCTTCCCTACGGCTCTCCACTTCGCTTTGAGGACGCTCGAACCGTCCCCATGGCACCGCTCTTTGCTAATGAATGTTGTGCCGCTATCTTTATTGTACCTGTTTTGTCCTATAAAAAAAAGACCCGGGTCAGATGATCCGGATCTTTGGGAATCGCTTGTATAGCATTTTATGCTTCTTTAGGCTCCAGGAAAGCAAGATGTCTGGTAGCATTGTCAATAACTGGTACGAAGGCATTCATGATCAGGATTGAGAAGGCAACCCCTTCTGTTGGCGGCAGAAAGACACGGAATACCATTACCAGAACACCAATACAGACGCCAAAAATAACTTTTCCACCATACGTGATCGGTGCTGTAGTCCAGTCCGTTGCCATAAACAGGGCACCAATCATCAATCCGCCGGAGAGCAGGTGATAAATAGGATCCTGGCCTGTCATCAATGCAACGACTGTTACCGTTGCAAAAATAACCATCGGTACACGCAGTTTAATATGCTTACGATATCTTAGGTATGCAGCACCGATGATTAGTGCCAATGGAGACGACTCCGAAAGTGCTCCACCCTGGAACCCTACAAACATTTGTCCATAG
>SLLE01000007.1 GCA_007134225.1 Tindallia sp. | reverse complement strand
TCCGAGAAATTTTTTAATTGTTTTTGCTTTTGCAGGTGACTCGACGATCACCAGTGACTTTGCCAAATTAACACCTCATTTTTCCTTGATTGAAAATTCATGCTCGATTATATCAGGTTACCGACAGGATGTAAACAATTTGCCTGGCAGAGGTTGAATGAGACCCTTAAGTTCCAAAACGGAAATTAAACTGTTAATTTCTGAAACAGGCATTCCGGTATGAAAAACCATTTCATCGATGGAAATCGCTTTTTCACGAATCAGCGCCATGACCGTTGCTTCTTTTTTGCTCAGCCGGATGTGGTCCGGTACTGAAACCCGATGATTTTGCATGATAATCTGTTTGCTGTAGAGCTCATCTACGATATCTTCGGGTTTTAGGACCATTTTGGCACCATCCTGAATCAAGCGATTGGTGCCTTGGCTAAGGCCATGATTAATGTGGCCCGGGAGGGCATAAACTTCCTTACCCTGTTCCATGGCAAATTCAGCTGTAATCAGAGATCCGCTTTTAAGGCCGGCTTCCAAAATGAAGACGCCGTGTGAAAGACCGCTGATAATTCGGTTTCTGGCTGGAAAAAAATGTTTTTGCGGAGACGTGCCCGGCGGATATTCCGACAGGATTGCACCGGAAGATGCCATTTCCAGATACATTTTTCGATTGGAAGATGGGTAGATCTGATCAATTCCGCAGCCCAACACCCCTATGGTATAGCCGTCTGCGTCCAAGGCGCCCTGATGACAGGCCGCATCGACGCCATAAGCAAGTCCGCTGACAATTCCAACACCGAACTGAACCAGCTGACGGGAAAACTCGCCGGCAGCCCATTTTCCATATGCAGAAGCTTTACGGGCTCCTACCATAGCGATCAGGGGTATTTCAGGCTTCAAGTTTCCTTTGACGTAAAGTACATAGGGCGGGTCATAAATTTGATGGAGATAGAATGGATAATCTTGATCTAAAATCGTATAGATTGCATAGTTGGATTCTATTGCGCTCACTTTGTCAAAATAAAGTTTCGGGTTATTTATGATTTTAATGATTCTCTTTCTTTTTTCGGTGGCCAGCGGAAACAATTCCTGAAGGCAGGAGGCTGACAAATGCCAGAAGTCACCAAAATTCCCTGCATAATTTTCAATGGCCAATAGGTCTTTAGCTGCGGTAATACCTTCCAAATTAAGACTGATGAGTGCCATACGCTGTTGATCCATCTATCTCAGCTCCTTTGGAAATGTTGATTTGTTCTGAATTGAAGTGCTTCCGCAAGATGTTTCTCTTCTATTACTTCCGATAAATCCATATCGGCAATGGTTCTGGATACTTTCATCATCCGATGATAGGCTCGGGCACTTAGCTTCATTTTATCGAAAGCTGTCTCCATCAATTTAGCGGCATCCGATTCCAGTTGACAGTATTGCTTGATCTGAGACGGGCTCAAATATGCATTTTTAATGTTTTCCATTCCATAACGTTCCCGTTGAAAGGCTCTGGCTTTCATCACTCTTTTTCGGATGGTCGCCGAAGACTCTGCCGTTTTAGTAGTAGTCAGGTCTTCGTATTCGATGCGTCGGGCTTCACAAAATAAGTCCACCCGATCCATCAAGGGACCTGAAATACGGTGAGCGTAACGTTGCACCTGGTAGGGTGCACAATGACAGTGCTGTCCTTTTTCATCAAAACCATAGTAACCACAAGGGCAGGGATTCATGGCTCCAATCATCATAAATCGGGCTGGAAAGGAAAAGGTGCCAGCAGAGCGAGAAACGGTCACATGGCCATCTTCCAGAGGTTGTCTCAGGATTTCCAGGGTTCTTTTATCAAATTCCGGCAATTCATCCAGAAATAATACGCCGTGATGACTCAAAGATATTTCACCAGGTCTCGGAACCCGTCCTCCACCTGTCAGCGAGACAGCTGATGCCGTGTGGTGGGGAGCTCGAAAGGGTCGGGTTTTCAGAGAGTGTACATCCTTTGTCAACAATCCGGCTGCACTGTATATGGCAGCCACTTCCATGGATTCTTCGAAACCAAGCTCCGGTAAAATGCCTGGAAGCCTTCTCGCTGCCATGGTTTTACCGGATCCTGGTGGTCCAACCATCATCAGATTATGGCTTCCGGCAGCAACAATTTCCATGGCTCGCTTTAAACTGTCTTGTCCGCTGATTTCACAAAAATCTTCCGCAAGAGATGCCTGATCCTCTTCATCAATCTTCATACCCATGGTGAGTTCAAATTGGATGCCTTTAGCAAGGTCTGTCACCAGCTCCTTTAGGTGGGTGACAAAATAACAGTGAATGCCTTCAACCAGCATGGCTTCCTGATGGTTATCCCAAGGAAGAATCATACGCTGATAGCCCCGGGCTTTCATTTCCAGCATCATAGGGAGCACTCCATTTACGCCCATTACCGTACCATCAAGTGACAGTTCTCCAATGATCACAGTGTCCTTTAAAGGATTCCCATTTGCTTGTTCTGTAGACAAAAGAACAGCCATGGCGATGGGCAGGTCGAAATGGGTTCCTTCCTTACGACTGTCCGCCGGCGCCAGGTTGACTGTCACCCGCTGCATAGGAAATTCCATATCGCTGTTATCAATGGCTGCCCTTACCCTGTCCCTTGATTCTTTAACGGCAGCATCCGGCAATCCGACGATATTCACTGCCGGAAGGCCGTTGGCCGTATCTACTTCTACGTCGATCTTAACCACCTGCAATCCGATTAAACTGGCTGTTACAACTTTTGCAAGCATGATGTCACGTCCTCTCTGTGGTGTCATTCTTAAAAGGCATTAGGAATATGATTGATGCGCCACGGATCCTTTTCCTGATACACTTCGATTACATCAAAGCGCATTTTTACTTTTTTCATCTGATGATGCTTTATGTACAACATGGCCACTTTTCGAATCGTAGCCTGTTTGTGGGGTGTAACAGATTCTCTTGGCAATCCGTATTTAGTCGATTTTCTGCTTTTCACTTCAATGAAAACTAAAGTGTCTTTAAAGAATGTAACCAAATCAATTTCGCCTATTCGGCTGCGATAATTTTCACATAATATGACATAGCCTTTCCGTTCGAAATATTTTTTTGCCTCCAGCTCTCCCAGTTTTCCCATCGATGGCTTCATTTTCAAGTCCTCTACTTTTTTGTCAGGATTTTTTTTAAAAAACTTCGTCGGTGTCTAACAGCAGGGCCATACATGATAATGGCTTCCCGGTGCTGTTTGGTTCCATAACCTTTGTGTCGGTCCAGTCCATACATCGAATTTTCTTCATGCCATTGCTGGCACAATCGATCCCGATACACTTTGGCGATGATGGATGCGGCGGCGATTCCATGGGACTGATCTTCACCCCTTATTAATGCTTCCTGCGGGTATGGCAGGTCTAAAGATTCTGCATCAATGAGTAGGTAATCCGGCTGAAGGATTGCACCTTCCTTCGTTTTAAGTTTACTCACAGCTATTTTCATTGCCTTGCGGGCTGCCTGTTTAATATTGATTTGATCAATCTCAGCTGCGTTAATGGTACCAATTCCAACGGCCAATGCCTGGTCCATAATGAGGTCATAAAATTTTTGCCGCTTTTTTTCCGAGATTTTTTTCGAATCTTTTACACCTTCAATGTGAAGGTAAGGAGGTAATATGACGGCGGCGGCCACCACATCACCGTAAAGACATCCCCGTCCGACTTCATCGCAACAAGCAATTCGTTGATATCCTTTTTCCCATAATTGTTTTTCAATCGGTAAATGTTCCATCCTGTCCTCCGTCACCATCCGGTTTTTCCAGTGAGATACGTCCCAGTGTTCCACTTCTAAACTCATCCAGAATGATATTGGCCGTTCGCAGATAATCCACGTCCCCTGCTTTTAAAATACATCCCCGTCTTTTAGCAATGGCTTCCATTACGTTTAACGGTTCTTTTATGTTCTCAAATTCTCCATAACGTTTAATCACAAGTTCCGGATAAAGCATCAGAAGATCTTCCAGCAGCTTATATCCAAGGGTTTCCACGTCCAGAATTTCATCTTTAATGGCACT
>SLLE01000121.1 GCA_007134225.1 Tindallia sp. | reverse complement strand
GTGCTTTCCCATTACCTGACGCATGTACTGACCTGCAGGACCTATAAACACGCTTTTGAGGAACAGGGAATGCATGCGAAAAACGTCACCCGGACTTCGGAGGCCTGGGGAACATTGCCATCTTCATTGATTCCCTGGGGACCCTGTGGTGTTTTCGTCTATGGTCTTTACGGCGTTCATCCGTTTACGTATCTGCCTTTTGCCTTCTACATCCTGGCGACCATGGCGATTTCATTGATCTTTGCCATCGTAGGATTCGATGTCGCTAAGTTTGAAGGAGAACCGGAAATCGAAACAGGAACAGACGCTGCTTATGCCGACTAACTAAATTCAAAAAGAAAAACAAACAACAGAGGGCTGCCAAAAAGGCAGCCCTCTATTTTTATTCATTCACCCCCAAACCATAGCGATTCATCTTTCGAACCACCGTGGATTGAGAGACACCCAATTTCTGGGCAATTTCTCTCGTTGAGTCTAACTCTTCCGCCGCTTCCCGAAGCATTCTTTTCTCCAGCGTACTGACGGCTTCCGGCATAGACATTTCATTCAGGTTTTTTTCACCCTTACGTTTTAGTTGTGCCGGCAGATCCGAATATTCAACAGTGTTATGAGGCGTCATGATGATGAGTCTTTCGATTAAATTTTCTACTTCCCGAACATTTCCGGGCCATGAATAGGACACTATGCCTTCCATTGCGGACCCGGAAAAACCCTTGTTTACATCGTACCGTTTATTATAATGACGAACAAAATGACGAATTAGAAAGGGTATATCATCTTTTCTTTCCCGTAGAGGGGGGATATGAAGCGGCACGACACTAAGACGATAATATAAATCCTCTCTGAATTCTCCCTTTGCCACCATTTCTTCCAGGTTTCGATTCGTGCAGGCGATGACCTGAACATCCAGTTTCCGTTGCGTCACGGCACCCACTCTTGTCAGTTCAAAATCCTGAATCGCTCTCAGTATTTTCACCTGAAGGTCTTTCGGTAATTCACCAATCTCATCCAGTAAAATAGTTCCTCCATCAGCCACTTCAAATTTTCCCGGTTTCCCGGTATTTAGTGCCCCTGTAAACGCCCCAGCTTCATGCCCAAACAGCTCACTTTCCAGAAGGTTTTCAGGAATGGCTCCACAATCCACTTTCACAAATGGCTTATCTTTTCGGTTACCATTTTTTTGAATGAATCGGGCAATAACTTCTTTGCCGACACCGGTTTCCCCTGTTATCAAAACCGTTGAATCAAACTCAGCCAAACGTGCAGCCTGGTTCATCAGTGTTATCATTTCATGGCTTTTTGCAATAATTTCATGCTCACCGCATTTTCTTTGAATCTCGCTCATTTGCTTCTCATAATGATGGGTTAAGGCTTGGGTTTTTTCCAGCTTTTCTTTAAGCTCAATCAGTTCTGATATGTCCCTGGCATTTGTCACCACTTTTGTAATATTTCCGTGATCATCAAAAACAGGATTCCCGGTGACTAGAACCTGTTTTCCAGAATATAGTTCGTGAATCAGCGTAACTGGTTCTTTTTGCTCAAGAACTTTCAATGTTACAGATTCAGAGCAAAATCCTTCTTCCTCCAGTTCTTTCATATGCCTGCCTTCCAAATCTTCTGCCTTCGCACCGGAGATTCGTTCATAGGCACTGTTCACCATGATCGTGTATCCCTGTCCATCCGTTATCCAGAAACCATCATAGGAATACTCGATAATTTTTTTTAGTTCTTCATTTAGTAACTTCGTCTGCACCAATTCTTCAACAATAGTCTCTTCTTTTGATCCTTGTTGCAAAAGCAATAAAAACCCATTCCGTTGACCATCTTTTCTGATAGGGACGCTTTTAACTGCAAAAAAAGCCTGTTCCGCATGAACATGCTCCGTCATAATTCCACCTTCACATTTCAAGATCTTTTCGAGCTGAATGCCGGGTATTATTTCACGACCATTTGTCCCCAGAACATTTTCCCTGGGAATCTCAAGTATTTTTTCAGCTGTGTTGTTAAAAGCAGCGATTTCTCCTTCACTATCTATTGCAATCATCCCTATATCGATCGCATCCATCGCTGTTTCCAAGCATGAAAAATGCAGTGAAGCCATTGACAATCACCTCAGTTTCAAACACACCGTGTTTTTTTTATTATAACACAATACATTCGAAATCGGTTACCCATCATCGCTATAAATAATTAACCGGAGCGGGTATACAGGAAAGCTCCATCTACCATGGTTTTATCGACAACCACATCCAGGATCTTTTCTGGCTGTATGGTAAAAATATCTTCCGAGAGCACGACTAAATCCGCAGCTTTTCCCGGCGATATGGACCCTTTAATGTTTTCTTCGAAGCTGGCATAAGCCGAACCCATAGTAAAAGCATACCCCGCATCTTCCACAGACAGCTTCTGCTCCGGCAACCATCCATTTTCCGGCGTTCCGTCAATTTTTTTCCTGGTCACAAAGGCATAAAAAGGATTCTAACCTTCTGATGGAGTAAAAACTCCACCAGAAGCTAAGAATCCTGTTTATTAAGTACTGGCTTAACCTACTAATCGATTTCAAATTCAATGATACTTCCGTCGCTAAATTTCACTTCAATCTCAAACTCGTCAAAACCTCCCTGCCAGTTGAAACCAGCTGTTACCCTTGAAATTACTTCCTGACGGCTCATGGAGGGATGCAAATTCAAATTTTCCAGAATCGGCAGCAGATAGTCCAAAGCTGCCTGCCCCTCCAATTCAATTTCTTTTTGGTCCTCCCGTTCAAATTCTATTTCGGCTTCTGCACTGCCATTCTCACGCTCAAAATCCACTTCCATTTCAACGTCATCCCGTTCAATCTCCAGTTCGAATTTGACAATCGAAAGGGTTTCTATTGGCAATGGTTCAGGTTTTGGTCTTTCTTGCGATTCTTCTTCTTTTGGTGCTCGTTCAACTTCATTATTCTCTTCACGTTTCCATTGAAAACGAATGGTTGAACCATCATGTTGCTTTAATTCAATCTCAAATTCTTCAAAATCACCCCGCCATTCAAATGCATGAACGACACGTTCCATTATTTCCAGACTTCCCATCGATGGGTCAATTTCAAGTTTTTGAAGAATGGGAATCAAGTAATCGAGAGCGGCTGCTCCTGTTCTTTCCACTTCCACGCCGTCTTCCCGGTGGTCTTCCACAACGGCTTTAAACCCATCGGACTCCAATCGATAGTCCACTGATATTTCCCGGGCATCGCTTTCTATCTCCAGTTCAAAAACTTCAAACGGAATGATTTTTCTCTGTTTCAGTTCTTCCCAGCGTCCGGCCGAAATTCCAAGAGACGAAGCTTCTTGGCGCATTTCAGGCGTTACCTGTTTGAAATCTTTTTCGATGGTAATGGTAAAAGATGCCAGGACTTCCTGCTGCGCCTCAAGAATATTTCGCAACCGGTCCTCCAGTAAATCCGGATCCGCACCCTCCACTCCGGAAATTGCCACTAAGATACGGGGATGGTCTTGATCTTCATAATAGCCACTCATCATCACCTCGTACAGGTAATCCGATACTACCTGATCAATTTTTCTGCGTCTGTATTGGATGGAAGAAAGCACTTCATCGCCTTCCGGGTTGAGTGGTGTTGCATGAGTAACGTAACCAAATCGGTTCATCTGAAATTCCACAGAAGGATTCACATCCACGGAAACATAGCCGTAGGGAGTTGATTGGAACAGATAATTCCAGGAGGCCGCTCCAACCATGACCATAAGCATAGCCATTACCGCAATGGCTCGCTGATATGTTTTGGTTTCTTTCCGGAATACCAGCTCATCCCCTATTTCTTTCCCAAACTGAAAATAATGTTTTTGGAATTCACCGTTATTGGTCATCACGATCACTGATAATCCTTTTTTTTCAATAATAATCCCGCGCATATGGACACCCCCCCCTTTTTTTTTCGCTTATTCTTGTGCTTCACCAAAGTAATTTTTCATGGTTTCCAGTTCACTGGTTAAAAGCAGAAAAGTAGCCAGTATGTATTTTCTGTGTTTTTCCAGAGCTTTCCGCTTAATTTCC
>SLLE01000170.1 GCA_007134225.1 Tindallia sp. | reverse complement strand
AAGGTTCCCTGAGGCTCCAGCACGCTCATCCATGGAATCTGGTTGATGCGCTCGGCGGCATAGAAAACTCGTTCCTTGTATTTTTCAAAGGCAGCCGGTAAAATGGTTTTCCGGTTTCTCAGGGCATAAATGGCCGCCCGCTGAGAAATGGAAGGTGCGGTAAACACCAGGTTTTCATTGATCTGCTGGCAGATCTGAATGATATTACGGGGTGCAATGATGTTGCCCACTCGCCAGCCGGTCATAATGTAATCCTTGGAGAAGGTATTAATGACCACCAGTCGGTCGCGAATGTCGCTCATGGTGATCATGGACTGGAATTTTCCGCTGAAAACCAGTGCGCCGTTAACTTCATCCGCAATGATCAGCAGGTCTCTCTTGATGGCAATGTCCGCGATGACCTGCAGGGTTTCTTCACTGTAGACCGCTCCGGTTGGGTTGCGGGGTGAATTGACGATGATGGCTCTGGTCCGTTCGTTTATGCTTTCTTCCAGCCTCTTCAGGTCGATCTGGAAGTTTTCTTCTTCGTAGGTTTCCAGTTCGATGGGAACGCCGCCGGCCATTTCCACCTGCTGATAGTAGGGTGTGAAATAAGGGGCCGGAATAATGACTTCGTCTCCCGGATCCAGCACGGCTTCCAGTACCAGGTACATGCCGAGGCAGGCGCTGGCGGTTACCATGACTTCAGCATCGTCCACCAGAGCCCGGAATTCATCCCGGTAGAAATGACAGATTTCCTGCCTAAGCTCCGGGTCTCCACGGAAATCCGTGTAGTGGGTATGGCCATCCATGGCGTCCTGGAAAGCTGCTTTGATAATGCCTTCATCCGTATTCAAATCCGGATCTCCCAGGCTCAGATCAATGACGTTTGCGTAAAGCTTGGAACGTTGATCCACGGCTCCCATGGGAGTGGTATGGTCTTTCCAGTATCGTTTGGCGATAAATTTATTTTTCATGTTCACCCTCCTGACTTCGTCTTATTTTTCCAGCAGATAGTTAATGGTTTCGAAAAGCAGCTCCGGCATTACGTCAAAGGAGAAAGGCCGGTGCAGCCGCTCTGTAAATTGATGCGCATCTTTTCCGAAGGGTCCGATGTTTGCCACCGGCACGTTGAATGCACGCATTTCTTCAATGGGCAGCTCATATTTATCAGGCCAGGCCGGCATATTGGTAATCAATTTGTCGATGATGGCCTGGTTCTCTGTTATACTGCAAAAGCTCAGGTCTGAAATGTACGGATAAAATTTTCTCACCTTCAGTGGTTCCTCTATTCTTGGCTGCACCTTATCGGCGCTGTGTTTCAGGGCATCCAGCAGTTTCTGCTCCTGCTCGTTTTTGCCGTTAATGTACATATGCGGATAATAGGGTGGTGCAAAATAGACGACGATCATTGGGTCCGGGTCCGGGTTCATTTTGCATACTTCTTCCACGATGGCAAGGCTGTAAGCACGGTCGTCCATGGTATCGGGATCCAGTCGACGCTGCAGTGCCGCAATCCGCTGATGCAGTTTATACCCAAGTTCTTCTGCTACCTTTCGATAAAGTTTGTCAAAGGTATAGACTTTTGTTTTCCAGGGAAGCTTATGATGGGGAATTTCGCTCATTTCACAATAGGTTTTGTAATTGGCGTTGAGACGCTCCACCACGGTGTCAAAGGCCTTTTCTGCTTTGGTCACCAGCTTGGTCATGACTTCATCCGGCTCGCTGCCATGGGTGGCATAGTTGAAATAAAGATGTGCCGATTTGGCAATCTGTACGGAATAGTCTGTTTTTAAATCTCTCTGCTTCAGGGTAATGGGCGGCACCGTTACTTCGCCGTCTGCCACGTCGCAGAGCTCGTGGGCCAGGTTGATTTCCCGGACCAGTTCGGCGGAAAGTTCGTTGGGATCCAGGCCGTCAAAGCTCTGGCCGACATGAGATTCCTTGCCGACAATGTAGAAGGAAGGCAGCAGTTTTCCGATGGTGCCCACGTAGATATAGCGATTATCGTCTCCTTCATAGCGGGAGGTCATGTAGTCCGTGTCCAAAACCGCATTGTATACCAAATTGTCTTTTTCCTTCAATTCGTTCAGAAGTTTCAGGGCACTCAACATGCCGGCTGAGTTTCCTTCTTCATCCGGTACAGCCAGAAAGATGATGTTTCCTTTAAACAGTTCCGGATTTCTGGCAGCCTGCAGCATATGAGACAGGTTGGCTGCCACACCGCATTTCATGTCAAAGATACCCCGACCGAAGAGCCATTCACCGGAATCCAGATCTTTTTTCGCTTCTTCCGGCAAGGCCATTTCTTTTAGCGCTTTTGCCAGCGCTTCCGGGTCCGTGGCGATATGCTTTAAGTCCCGATAGTCTTCAATCCCTACGGTATCAATGTGTCCCAGCAAAATAACGGTGTTTTTGTATTGCCCTTCACCGCCTTTTACGTAGGCAATGACATTATGTCGTTGGTCCTGGCCGTCGCATTTCTGAAAATGCAACTGATCCGGATTTTCCAGAAAATAGGGTTCCTCTTTCAGTTTATTGTACAGATGCCAGGCAATTTCCAGTTCTCCGCTGGTCTCAACGGCACTTGGGATTTTTGTCAGTTCTATGGTGAATTCTTCCGTATTTTTTTTTATCTGATCAAGATGTTCTTGCTGGTTCTTTTTATTATCCAACAGGGTACCCTCCTTAATATTAATCGTAAAGTGCAAATTTATGGGCACTTGCCCATTTCTTTTATGCGCCGTCTGCTTTTGACATTTTGTTTGTTTATGCAGAGGCTATTCAGGTCCGATTGAATCTCTCGCTATTTTTGAGTTCATGCAAAAAAATGGCAACTTCTGAAAATTATTATTATTTGAACAAATGTATGTTTATACAACCCGTATATTGCTTTTTTCCTCACGAAAATTAATTTGCACCGAAGTGCAAATTAATTTGCTTTTAGGCCTCATCCTTCAGCATTTCATCAATGGCATACGCCAATAGCTGGGGATACACCCGGAAAGAATAATCAACATGCAGTCTTTCTGTGTTTTTATGGGCATCCTTTCCATATGGACCTATGTTCATGACTGGTAAATCCAGCTTTTTGATGGTTTCCACAGGAAGTTCATAGCTGAAACCCCAGTTTGGCATATTCGGCATAATGTTGGTGATCACATCTTCAGCGTTCTGCAGGCAAACGAAGCTCAGATCGCAAAGACCTGTGAAAAACTTTTCCACCCCTAAGTCTTCGTCAAATTCTTTTTTGGCATAATCTGCTACCATGTCCACCACTTTGTTGGCTTTTGCTTTTTCGGGAGTGTTCGTAGCAGGTTTGATGTGCGGATAATAGGGCGGTACATAGATCAGGACGATTTTCGGATCCTTATCCGGACAGAAGGAATACACTTCTTCCATCATTTTCGATGCCAAAATGCGTTGATCCATTTCAGGCTGTTTTTTCCATTCAGCCTTGCATGCTTCCATATGATTTTCAAATTCCTGACCGCCGTTTTCTTTGGCTATTTCCACCAGTTCTCCGTAGGAGAGCACCTGTGGCTTCCAGTCATAAAAGCTTCCTTTGGAGTTGGACATTTCGAAAAAACGTTCTGTCTCTCTTCGCTGCTTATCAAGGGAATCTTTCATGGCATCCATCGCAAGGTCTCTCACCTTATCGAAGAAATATTTTGGTGACTGGTCCGCTGTCAGAAAGTTGTAATAGGCATAGGCTGATTCCGGTGTTTTCACGTTGTAGTGCACTTTTGTATCGGTTTGCTTCAGGGAAGTGGGTGGCGAAAACACTTCTCCCTCATAAGAATCCGACAGATCCATATTCAGCTCAACGCGACGGGTCAGCTCGGAAATGATCAGGTTGGCATTAAGTCCTGTGAGAGAATCGCCTCCATGGGTTTCTTTTCCGATGGCATAGGCCATCAAGACAAATTTGCCCAAGGTTCCCTTGTAAATATACTTGTTGTTATCTCCGGGATAATAAGGGAATTGTGGTTCACCGTCTACGCATACCACATAATCCAGATTGTGTTTTTCAGAGACTTCCAGTAAGTTCTTGGAAGCTGCGATCATACCCAGAGAGTT
>SLLE01000118.1 GCA_007134225.1 Tindallia sp. | reverse complement strand
GTCTTCTGGGTTAAGGGATAAACAATAAACAGACATATCATAAATAGACTTATCATAATTGAATTTATTATATCTGCGTGGTATACTGCAGTTAAGGTTTTTACCGTTCAAAAAGAGACGTAAGATAGGAGTGAAAATATGGGGGGAACACCTTTTATTAACCGGGAAAAAGAACTGGAAACATTGGAAAAAGAATACCAGCGGTCCGATGCTGCCTTCGTGGTGGTTTATGGCCGTCGAAGGATCGGTAAAACAGCCTTGCTTCGCCAGTTTATGGAAGGGAAAAAGGGACTTTATTTTCTTGCCACGCAGGAAGCCATGCACATTAACCAGCGCCAGTTTCAGCGACAGTTGGCAAAAATACTGGACACTCCTTATTTATCATCAGTAGAAAAGGTTTCCTGGGAATTGATGGTGGAAGAAATTGCCCGTGCTTCACATCATGAAAGAATGGTGATCATCCTGGATGAATTTCAGTACCTGGGCATGGTGGATCCGAGTTTTCCCTCCCAGTTCCAGCGTCTCTGGGATACCATTTTAAAACAGGCTAATGTGATGGTGGTTTTATGTGGATCGTTGATTTCCATGATAGAAAGCCAGGTCCTACATTATCAAAGTCCTTTATATGGAAGAAGAACGGCACAAATCAAATTAAAGTCCATGGGTTTGCAGGAATTTGGACATTTTTGGCCACGGGAAATGACTTTAGAAGGCAAGCTATGGCGATATGGAGTGACAGGCGGGATTCCCAAGTACATTGAGATATTGCGGAGCGTTGACCAAGGATTACATCTGGACACTTTCTGGGAAACAATCAGGATGGAGGTATTAAGTCGTAATGCCCTGCTGCACGAAGAACCATATTTTCTCCTGAGTCAGGAAATCAAGGAAGTGGGCAACTATTTTTCTGTCCTGCGGGCCATCGCCCAGGGAAATCATAAAGCGGGTGAAATAGCCCGAGCGCTGCAAGTGAAGGAAATTAACCTGCGCCACTATCTGAAAACCTTGATGGATTTGGAAATGGTGGAAAGGCAGGTGCCCATTACAGAAAAGAATCCTGAAAAAAGCAAGATGTCTTTATACATTATTAAAGATGAATACCTTCGGTTCTGGTTCCATTTCGTGCACCCTTACCAGAATGAATTAGAGATGGACCAGCAGGAACAAGTGATTCAGCGGATTAAAGAGACATACGTGGAAAATCATCTGAGCTATGTGTATGAAACCGTTTGTCTTCAGGATCTTATCAACCGATCTGCTAATGAATTAAAGATTCATGAACTGAACCGATTTGGCAAGTGGTGGAACAGGAATCAGGAGGTGGATCTTGCTGCCCTCAGCGAAGCTACCAATACCCTGCTGCTGGGAGAATGCAAACTGACACAGAAACCCATGGACGCCGGTGTACTGAAAAAACTACGAGAGAAAGCGAATGATGTCACCTGGAAAAAGGGCGATCGTCTGTTGGTTTATGCCCTCTACAGCTTCGCTGGATTTTCTGATAACTTACAAAAAATCGCCAAGGATGACCAAAATGTGTACCTGTTTAATCTGTCAGTCACTTGACTAAAACCAACCGTATCGCACTGAAACTACCTAAAACCCATTACCATGAAGCTTTCTGTATAGCAGGAGGCTTAACACAAGACCGCATCCAGACAATCCATATAAAACAGATGCGTCGCAATAACCGCTCTTTGGAAAAGTTTTATGACGCCAAATACATCGATGCCAGGACAGGCAAAAAAGTCTTCGGCCAGGAACTTAATAATGGTCGCCGTAAACGTAACAAAAACACTAATATCGAAAACCTACATCCTTGTCGGCAACAAAATGTTTCCAAAGGCAGACGGTCTATCCGTACCGCCAGGAACTTCTACCAACCAAACGATCTCGTTAAACTGAATGGAAAACGCTTAACTGTTAAAGGCACTCATAACAAAGGAAACCGTGTCATCTTAAAAGAAACAGGCAAATCAGATGAATGTTTCATTCTAGGGGTAAGGTTCAACATTAGTCTTCCACCACATACTGCGAAGAAAGATGATTAACCAATTGACTCTTCCGCTGGAGTTCTTTCGAGGTTTGCTTCGCATAAGAAAGAAAAAGCTGTTTTTTAGCACGTGTCATCGTTACATAAAAGAGCCGTTTTTCTTCGTTCAAATTACCACTTTTAATGGCGTGATACAACGGAAACAACCAATCCTGCATGCCTGCCAGAAAAACATAATCGTATTCCAGCCCTTTTGCCTGATGAACCGTGATCACAGGAATTCGGGCTGTTTTTTTAATCAGTCGATTTATTTCGCTGTTGGAAAGGGCACTAATTTTTAAAAATTCAATGAGCGCATCTTCCGAAGAAAGATTTGGTTCATCAAGTTCTGCTGCTATATTCAGCAGCTCTTCCAAGTTATTAATTCGTTTCGGTTCTTTTTTATAATATCCGAAGATCCTTGCTGTCTCCATGACTTCCCTGATGACGTCAAAAGGGCGATTTCCATCGGTTCGCATCATGTGACTGGTTAAGATCCCAATATCAAACCCAACGTTATGGCCAACCAGGATCCCATCCTCGATAAAGGATTAGAAAGAGTCGAATGCCTTAACAGGCTCCAAGCCTTCAGTCTGTAAAAAGGCATCGCTAAAGCCATGCACCTGTTCCGATGTTCCGACAGGCTGAAACGGCTTCAGGAACACTTCAAAAGAATCCACCACTTCACCTTTTTCGTTAATTTTAATGACGGCGATCTGAATGATCTCATCCGTCGTGGTGTTAACACCTGTACTTTCCACATCAAAGATAATCACCGCTTCCAGCTTCAAGGCTCTCAGCAGTAACGAATAGGGATCACCAACCTGATGCGTAATCGGATCCACCAGATCAGCCATACGGACCCCTATTTTCTGAGATTCTTTCCCTGTTATGTGTTCAATACTCTTTTTTCCGATTCCTTTCACAAACCGTTCACTGTTCTACGGAGTCCATCGGGAGCTGTTCCTGAAGAAACTGAGTGACTTCCTGTTGACCGAAGGAATCGCTAAGATAATGCTGCGCCGCACCAAGGAGCATTTTGGTGGAACGATATTTTTTTTCAAAGACAATTGTTTTAGGAGTACATTCATCTGAAAATCGACGGAACACTTTTTTGGGCTTCGAACCACACCATTCATAAATGGTCTGGAAGTAATCACCACACATCATGACCTGATTGCCTGGATACAGCTTCGAGATGATACTGTATTCACTATCACTGGTATCCTGGGCCTCATCCACGTGAATATAGGAAAATGCTTCCCGCCAGCGATTCGCCACGTCTGGAACCTGAAACAGTTCATGGGTCCGCTGTAAGAGATCAACAAAATCGAGGGCATGCCATTCTGCCAGCACCTGCTGATAACGCAGAATCAGTCGATGACCGAAGGCCACGACATGATCATGCAGAGTGGCATCGAATTGATAGTTAAAGGTACGAATCTGTTTTAACCGATCTGGTTGTGACTGATGAACATTCTCTTTGATGGTCACCAATCTTGGCCTGCGGGTTGGCGACGTAAAAGCTCTAAAACTTTCGGAATTAAACTGGTCAACCAAGACGATTACCATTATACAGGAAAAGACGAAACGGGAGACAACTTATCCTATCCTGCATGATGTTGGTTGGGCACTGACTGATTACCTTAAAAATGCCCGGCCCGTATGCATAACACCTCATGTCTTCATCCGAATGGTTCCACCGTATGAAGCCTTTGGCGGTCATCCCTTAGCCCCCTATGAAGTGTCATAGGGTTAATTGTAATTCTTATGGGGGATTTTTCAACTAATATGGTGGGGTATTTTTAGATTATCATAAACAACATTGAAGTGAATAATCGATTTCACCGGAAATTCCCCAGCAATACAAAGAGAATTTCTTGTCGAGTTCATGTCCAGAACTAAAAGAACCAGCGACACTAAATCGCTGGTTCCTTCGCAATAACTGGCGCGGCATGCAGGACTCGAACCTGCAACCTACTGATTCGAAGTCAGGTACTCTATCCAATTGAGCTAATGCCGCATGAAATTGTGGAGCGGAAGACGAGATTCGAACTCG
>SLLE01000132.1 GCA_007134225.1 Tindallia sp. | reverse complement strand
TTAGGAAAATAAAGTTCAAAACCCTGAAAACTAATCCACACCCTAAAGGGTGCAGGCAGAATAAATGCGCATACCCTCAAGGGACACAGGTGCTATTTCCTAAGATGGATAATTAATCGAATTTGTTTTCGTAAAGTTTCACCATAATCACGGCCGCCATTTCCCGGGTAACGGCACTTTCCGGCATGAACCGCCGGCCGTCGCCCACCATCAAGCGGTGATGGTATACAGGCTGAACATAGGCTTTGGCCCAGTCAGCGGCATCATCAAAGTCTTCCGGTGCCAACATTGGTTCATCCCGCTTCAGATCCAGAACTTTTCCCAGCACGACAGCCATTTCCTGTCGGCTGATCGATCGATGCGGGGCAAATTCATTTTCGGAAACGCCGGACATCCAACCGTTATTCCGGACTGTTGTCACATACCCTTCATACCAGCTTCCCGGTTCTACATCCTGAAAAGAATTCATTGTGGTTTCATGCATCGCTGCGTCCTGCATTTTAACCATCAACACCGCAAACTCGGTCCGGGTCAGCTCCCGCTTCGGGTCAAACCGCAGCTCTGTCTCACTCACGCCGGACATCAGGCCGTGAGCCACGGCTTTCTTCACCCATTCCAATGCCCAATCGGACACCATGGCTTCATCGGTCAAATCAATACCCTCCAAGCTGATTTCCGGACTTTTTTCTTCTTCAGGATCCGGTTTTCGACTGACCGCTGCATCCCTCATGTCGTAAAAAGCATAGTCTTCATCCACAAATCGCTGATAGGCGTTCAAAGCCATCAGAGCCTGCTGGTTCGCAATTTCACTGCTTTCTCCGTTCTTTCGATGGGAGAAACCGCCGTCGGGAAGCATGTATTGCACCAGCTCGTGCAATAGGCTTGCTTCCACCTGGTCAAATTCATAATTGGCCGGGTCAAGCTTCAGGCTGCTCAGCGCCAGCACTGTCTGGGCAATGCTTTCACTGTTGTCAAAGGTTTTCAGCTCAAGCCAGCTCAATGCTTTATCCGTTACTTCTTTAACCTCTTCCTGATCCTGATAGGGAGCCAGTGCCTGAAGTACCATGGCGGTGAGGTCGATGTCTCCGGTCGCCTCCGCTCTTTCACTGAGCGAAAAACCGCCATCTCGTTTTTGCATCTCCAGCATCTGATCCACCAGTTTTTCCCGGTTCCAGAGCGTTTCTGCAGGTGCTTCGTACTGGTAAGCATCCAGGGCCAGCAAAGCATGGGCCGGTCCGTTGATCCCCTGCATCAGCATGTTTTCATGATTCAGTAATTTTTCAAGAAAATTAACTCCGTAGACATTTTCTCCATGGTCGCCCAATGCCGTGGCGGTTAACAGAATCCTGGCTGTGTCTGTCACCAGCCTGAAGTCGCCTTTGTTGTCCATCAGCAATGCTTCCAAAGTTTCCCGGTAGGCTTCCGGTACGTCTTCACCATTTCGGGCCAGCGCAAGGGCATCCCAGTCCGCAAAATTCGAATGGACCGTAAAATCCTGGTGATTCAGAATCCACTCAATGGCTTGCAGACGCGCATTCTCCAGATCCAGTTCTTCTTCCAGCTGATCACTCGTAATGCCAGCGTCACCTGACTCCGACAAAAGCTCCGTGGTATATTCCCACCGGATGCGATCATCCGCGTTCACCGAAACCGAAGAAGCACCGACTTCAGGATACCTTCCGTTGATTGAAAAGATCCAGCCGCTTTCCGGTCCTTTGTCCAGCTCTGCCAACCCATCGATGGCTCGCAGGTATCCTCCGCTGATGTCATGGGAAATTCCTTGCTTGTCCAATACTTTTTCGGTAAAAGAAAGTACGGTTTCGTTGGAATCGATTTTTTCTTCCGTTGAAGCCAGTATGGTTTTTCCCCGGTCTCCCTGAACGGACAAGCTAGCTTGGGGATCTGATCCCGATGTTGTACCGCCGCTGCCTGGAGGAGTTGTTTGGGTTTTGTCGTAAGCGATGAAGGTGGTGAAGTGAGTGATCCAGATGATCAAATCCCCATCCACATCAATTTTAACGGCTTCTCCAGGATTAAGCCCTGTACCATAATCTTCCGCCAATTCTTCTGTTATTTCGTGGAATTCCCCACTTTGGATAAATCCGGCAGATTTTCCTGCTTGCGCGGGCAATCTCAGTCGAACAGCCTGGTCAAAACGCAGACTGCCGGCGGAATAGCCCACCTGAACCGCTGCCTTGGTTTCCCCGTCGGAAATATGAATCGTTTTCGAATCCAGCGGACGCGGCATTTGGATGCTCCCATCCCAGTCTTCAGGACCGGAAACTTTGGTTCCCTGAGGAATCATTAGACCATAGGTTTCATGTCCGGATTCGGCCGTTACCGTGATTTTAGGTAAAGTCGCCACTTTGAGGCCATCTTCTTCACTGGGCTCAATCTTAATCGTTGTGATGGATGCGCCGTCCTTCAGGGTAATCTCCAAAGGCTTAGTGTCATCTTTGATTTCGAGTATGTTTTCTCCCGGCAGGAGGTCTTCCCCCACCGCCGCCAGGCCGGCAATGACAGCCGCGTTGGTATTGGCGTTTTCCGGGCTGGTTCCCCAGGAAGCAGGCAATGGTTGAAAGCCTCCATTGTCTTTTTGACGACTGGCTAAAAAGTTGACTGCCTTATTAATGGCGTCGTCCACGGTAGATTTTTCCCGATGTGAAGACAAAGCAGTCAAAGCCCATCCGGTGGTATCCAGATCAGCAAATAATCCATCACTTTCCTGCTGCTCGATCAAATAGTCAGCCGCTTTTATCTGGTTGGTTTCGTTCCAGGACCCAACATCGTAGCCTTTCATCTTGCCCGTATCCAGCGCCACCATCGCCCATATGTGTTTACCCAAAGCAGAACCAATAGCACCGGTTTCCATATTCTGTTGAGCCGCCAGTTCAGCAAAGAGATTTCGCTCCCAGGCATTCGATGGATTCAGACCGACAGCAAGAAGCCGGAAAATGTAGTGGATATGATCGTTTTCAGTTGTGTCTTCATCAAATCCTGGGTTTACTGTGCGCCATTCCTGATCTGTCTCCCATGGACTGTTGTTCAAATCTTCACCAGCAGCCTTTAAAGCCGGTAAACCTTCCCAGTTGCTGGCCGGATTGTGGTTCGAAAGATACCAGTCGATGGCACCATCGATGGCTTCTTTCAATTGTTTTGGTGCATCAGAAAGATTCACCGCTGCACCTGCCTGGTGTTTTGAGGAACCTCCACTGCCCAGGTCCACCAGGGAACTCAGAGACTGCACGGTTGAAGACTTTGCTAATCCTTCAATCTCTTCCGTCCACCAAAAGCTGCCGTCCGGTTGCTGGAACTTCACCAGCGCATCCAGGACAGTGTTTCCGTTTTTCACCCACTGGTTGTCAGATACCGGAATATCGTATTCTATGGGTTCATAAAGGCCCAGTGACCAATGTCCAAAACGCAGGCTGTCACCATCTGTAAGGGCGTATTCAGAAGCCCCGACCCCGGGTGATTCACCATTGACATAGTACATCCAGCCATTTTCATTGTCAGGGTCAGTTCCAATTTGGTATACATACCATCCCCAATCGCTATCTGTAATTTGAACCGCAACGCCGTTCTCCTGACAGTAGTAGACCAAAGCTCCCATGGCCGTATGGTTATCCAGGGTAAAACCATCCTGGGTTACTTCCCCGACCGGAATTTCAATCGCACTTTTACTAAATAGATCGCCATCCAGTCCTGTCGCCTGAAGATCGATGGTAATCGGGTCATAAACGTTTTCAGTTACTGCAATCTCATCCGATGACTGCAAAGAAATATCATTTTCCCCTGCAGAAACAAAGAGAGGATTTAGTAAACTGATTACCATCAGGAAGCAGAGCATTAAAGCCACATTTTTGTTCCATTCCATTTTTCTCATTAAATCATAGTCCTCCTTCAATAGTATGCTTAACTCCAACGTAAAAAACCTGCTGCCGTCCATCGGCAACAGGTTCATGTCTGAATCTAAATCAAACATCCTCCTTTCCCAATTCCGCGTGGGCAGTCATTCTGGTGGTAATAAGCAGGTTTCCTGACTTGGGATCATTGCAAAGCTGCGTCTTCCCGGGATCCTTTCCCAGTGACTTATGCA
>SLLE01000122.1 GCA_007134225.1 Tindallia sp. | reverse complement strand
GTAAAGTTTCTCCTGTTAAAAAATAGTTAAAAGAAGAGCTGCAGCCAGAAAACAGCCAGCCCCGTGGCAATGGTTCCGAGCAGGCTTTTCGTGCGCCAGGCGATAAGCATCGCCATTGCCCCGGCAATGAGCCGCGGGTTTTGCAAAGAGATCCAAATCTCATTCCCATCCACCAAAATAGCCGGAAAAATGAGAGCAGACAAAACAGCCGCCGGAACAAACCGCATGGCGCGTCGAAGCCACTCCGGCAGTTCAAAGCGACCGTAGAGATAGATAAACGAAAACCGAAAGAAGAAGGTCCCCAGGCCAATCACACTGATGATCCCAATTAGTTGAAGGTTATTCACAGTCGGACACCTCGCGATCTCCCTGAAGTAATTTTTCACTCAGTGCACCGGCGGCAATTCCCGCAATCGCTGCCATTACCAGCCCAACATTCATGGGAAGCTGAGAAGCGGTGACGGCTACAATGGCACTGACGATGACAGCAATAACTCCAGGCCAATCCACCACGGATTTAAACAGCACCGCCGTAAAGGTTAAGGGGATGGCAAAGTCCAAACCCAGTTCCGGCGGGATGACAGAGCCCAGCAAATAGCCCACCACCGTCGCTATTTGCCAGACGCACCACAGCACCAAAGAAGCACCAAAGAAAAAGCTCTTGGAGTCTTCTTTTGGCTCGTTCATAAACCGGACCATGGAGATGGCATAGCTTTGATCCGTCATCGGGTACGCCAACAGGGCTTTCCACCCGGTAGATTCCTGTTGAAGTCGGGGTGCAATGGATAAGCTGTAAATCATCATCCGTAAATTGATAATCAGTGCCGTATAAATGATGACCAAGACATGCGCCTGGTTGCTAATTAACTGGAGTACCGCCAGCTGTGAGGCACCGGCAAAAATCCCCATGCTCATAAAGACTGCCATTCCTAATGAAATTCCTGTATTAACCGAGGTGATCCCGGTAATCAGACCAAAGGGGGCTACCCCCAGCATTACTGGCGTAACAGCCTTTACTCCACGAAGCATGCTTTGTTGATTGATCATTTTCAGGTTCCTTTCTGCAGCGAACTGATTCGATATAACTACGATTCTTACTATTTTAACATAACGATCATTTCTTTGGTATCCGGAACTTTGTTCTATAAAGAAGTCTTTACGTAATTTTGACCTGTCTTTAACACAGAGTTGATTCCCTTTGATATAATAGAGGTGAGCTTAAGCTGCGTGGATATTTAGGGCTTAGTTGGTTAGAAAAAGAAAACTTAAGCAGGCACTCGTGCTGTTTCCTATTAGTAGAACAAAAGAAGAGAGTAACAAGGAGGTTCTTATGAAAATATATTCACTTACTGTGGGCATCGATATTGACGCCACCTTGACGGAACCATATTACTGGCTGCCCTGGACCAATGCACATTTCGGATTGAACCAGAAACCGGAAGACATCACCAGCTACGATCTGGCAGAATCCCTGGGTATTACCGAAGAAGAATACCGGCAGTTTTACGATCAATACGGAGAAGCGATTCATGAATTCAGTCCTGTTCGGAAAGAAGCGCCGGACATTCTCCAGCGCCTGGCTTTAAATCATCAGCTGTATTATGTAACGGCCCGTCATCCTAAAATGAAGCAAGTGACGAAGAACTGGCTGGATCGTCATGACATCCCCGGCGAAGGTCTGCATCTGTTGGGAAGCCATAATAAGGTAGAAAAGGCGCAGGAACTTGAATGCGATTTATTCGTGGAAGACCGCTATGAAAACGCGCGAGCCATTGCCGAAACCGGTGTTGATGTCTTGCTGATGGACTGCACCTATAACCGGGGATTGGAAATGCTGCCCAATATGAAGCGAGTGGAAAACTGGCACCAGGTGCAGGACGTGATCCATTTTATGGAAATAAACGGTGTAAAAAGCCTTCATCGCATTATTGCTTAGATTCTTTATTAATAATCGTTTCTGACTTGTTTATTTTTAACTTAATGCTTTCCAGCAATGCGGTGTATATCAAATGAGAAAAAAGTCCATGATTAAGAGATTGATTTACAGGGTAAATTTAAGCTGTTTATTGATTTAAAACTCTTAATAATGGAGGGAGAAAAATGAAATTATTTATAGACACTGGAAATATTGAGGAAATAAAAGAAGTTGCCAGTTGGGGTGTTTTAGAAGGAGTTACTACGAATCCAACCTTAATAGCAAAAGAAGGAAAAGACTTTAAAGAAGTAGTAAAAGAAATTGTCAATTTAGTAAATTGTCCATTATGCGTTGAGACTTTGGTTAGTGCTCAGTTAACGGCTGCGAAAAGTGATGAAATGCTTCAACAAGCAGAAGAATTAATCAAATTAGATGATAAAGTGGTGATTAAAATACCGATTTCAGAAGAAGGGCTTAAAGTGGTTAAAATTCTTTCTGAGAGAGGAATAAAAACCAACGTTACCTTAAACTTTTCTGCAAATCAAGCCTTAATGGCTGCAAAAGCTGGAGCTACTTATGTGAGTATATTAAGTGGCAGGCTGGACGACATTGGTAATCAAGGAGCAGATGTAGTGAGAGATGCCAGGGCCATTTTTGATTTGAACAATATAAAGGCAGAGCTAATTGTTGCCGCAATTCATCATCCTTACCAAGTGATAGAAGCAGCCCTAGCAGGAGCACATATTGCCACTCTTCCCTATGCTATTTTGAAAAAAATGGTTAAACATCCTCTGACAGACGTAGGGGTTGATAGGTTTTTAAAGGACTGGGAAACTTTGGCGAAATAAAGATCTTAATATCCAAATCAGAATAGTTAAAAGGTGGAGCAGAGGCTCCACCTTTTAACTGTTTTTAAGCTTTTGGCACCAATTTCTGGCTCGTTGAAGGCTCGTGTCCTTGTCCTTCTTCAATGGTTCGAAGAAATCTATTTCTCCCAGCACTTGACAGGTAGGCAGTTGTTCTTTTAGTTTTTGAAAGGTTTTTCCATTCTGCCCGCCATGACAGCTAAAAAACGCCACGGATTTTTGATCCAGGTGAACCTGGCTTAAAAAAGTGGCGATGGGCGGCGCATACGTAAAGGCCCATACCGGCGTTCCGATAAGAATCAGATCGTACTCCTCCGGGTTTTTGTCCATCGGCATGATCTCCGGTTTCTTTTTCATCAGAATCTGAGCACTTCCCCATAAATATTTGGAGGCACCAGTACTTATCTCCTTCACAGGTTTTAGCGGCTGAAGATCCGCTTCCAGCTCCTTTGCCATGCATTCGGCAATCATTTTTGTGTTGCCTTCGAGTGAATAGTATACAATAAGCGTTTTCAATTTATTCTACAGCTCCTTTCAAATTTGCACCGGCCTCTTTCTCTTTCTGCCATCAGTATATCATATGTTGTTGACGTCCCTCTTCCCGCTTTGTACTTGATTTTCGTCCTGTCTTGAAATACAATTATTTGGAAATAAAGTTTACAAGAATCTGACGTTTTGAGGAGGAGTCCTATGACAACGGAAACATATCCAGTCGGAATTATTGGCGGCACCCCGGTAGATGCTCAAATGGGCGTTCATTACTTTAGACTGCAAGGTGTCGAATCTGTCGGCATTGGCATCTCCGATTCTCCGGAAGAAGCCACTACTCTGCAGGTACTGCATCCCCTTAAGCTTCAGCGGCTTGTGGTTGACGAAGTCCTTCGCATGAAACAGAAACATCAAATCGCATCCGTCTGTATTTACTGCAACTCCCTCAGCGCTGCCATCAATACGGTAGAAGTAGCCGAGGAAACCGGCATTCAGATCGTAACGCCGCTGGACGTTTACCGGCAGACGGCCCATCTTTACGAAAAAGTCGGGCTCCTGGCCGCCAACTGCCAGTCCCTTCGCGGCATTGAAAAAGCGTTCAAAGAATCCAATGATACCGTTCAGATTATCGGAACGGCCACGCTGTCCTTGGTCACTGCTATTGAGAATAACACAGACCCTGAACTTATCCTTCAAGAGCAGGGTCTTATTCATCTTCTTCGCTTTTTTGAAGCTTCCGGTGTTTCTGCCTTAATTCTTGGCTGTACCCATTTTCCTTATCTGCAAAAAGTCATCGAATCTAATACATCCTTACGGATTATTGATCCGTCT
>SLLE01000123.1 GCA_007134225.1 Tindallia sp. | reverse complement strand
CTCGTTGCCATGGAAGGCCGGGTATATATGCTGTATACTGCCTACGACGGCGTCATTCCCCAGATTGCCCTGGCTTCCATCTCAGAAGAAGATGTGGCCGCCCGCAACTGGGAAGGATGGTACCGGGATGGACTGCTTTTCCCCGGATTCCACAACAAAGACGCGGTTCTTTTCCCAGAACGGTTTGACGGCAAACTGGTCCTGTATCACCGGATCGCCCCCAGTATCTGGATCACTTATTCCGACACCTTCGAAACCCCCTGGCCTCGCGAAGGTCATAAAATAATTCTGGGAACCCGGTCGGGAATGACTTGGGACGCCGTTAAAATTGGCGCTGGAGCCCAGCCTATCAAAACAAAATTTGGCTGGCTTCATATCTACCACGGAGTGGATTATGTTTTCTGCTACCGGCTGGGCGTTTTCCTCACTTCCCTGGAAGATCCCGCCAGACTCATTTACCGTTCACCTAACCCCGTACTGGAACCGGAAACCTCCTATGAACTGGGCGTATCCGGTAAAAGTTGGGTACCCAACGTGGTCTTCACCTGCGGTGCTGTTTCCGTGGAAGACAAAGAAATTCTGGATGAAGAGGATGAACTTCTGGTGTACTACGGCGGAGCCGATACAGTCATTGGTGTTGCAAATGCCAAAGTGAAAGATCTGATTCCCGAAAAATACAGGTAGCTGCCTGGACACTGATTTAAGAACGGGTTCCCCATGGAATCCGTTCTTTTTGATGTAACCATAAAATAGATAAAACGTCCTCCAAACAACAAAGATACAAGAAAGTTGAAATGATACAAAGCTAAATATCCAATAGTATATCAACACGTATGTTATTACTACGAGACAGAATTCAAGAATAGAGCAAAGAAAAATGTTCCCCTGAGGAGCAATTGACAGGGGAACATTTTTGGGGGTCGCGATTACGTATTTTCATTGACACTGTTCGATAAATAGAATAGATTAAAACCATATTTAGAAAAAGCGGCAGGAGTGCAAAAAAAGGCAAACATCTGGTTGATTCCAGAAAAAACTGCGGAGGGGGGTTCTAACAGATGAAATCAAAAATTCTAAACTATGTCGATTTTGAAAGGGCGAATGCTTTATTAAAAGGCTTCAACAAATCAACAGGTTTTGTAACGGCCATTATAGACCTGGATGGGAATATTTTGTCTAAATCAGGATGGAGACAAATCTGCACTGATTTTCATCGCAAGAATCCCGAAACCGCTTCGAATTGTATTTATAGCGACACCGCATTAGCTAGCAAAACGAGAGAAGACGAAAAATCCCCCGCCTTTCACCGAGCATATGAAGCTATTCACTCCGGGAAGATGGGACAAACTAAAGATGTCTCTTAAGCAAACAAGAACATTCGGAATCCCTTACGAACTGGAGCAGAAAACTGTAAGCAAAGACGGATCGAATGGATGGATGTGGGTGCGGGGCGAGGCTGTAAAGGATTCGAACGGCAATACAACTGTTCTCTGGGGAGTAGCCCAGGACATCAAGGAGCGAAAGAAAGTCGAAAGTGAACTGATGTATTTAGGTTATCACGACCATCTTATGGGATGGCAGTGGATACCCGAATGGACTTAAGGGTGAAGCCATACAGATTGAAGCAAGGACCATTGCTGTTGCTGATGCTTACGATGCAATAGACGAAGAATGGAGGGATGATCATGGATTTTACGACGATGCCAATGGAGGAATTTCAAACGGCATTGCTTCAAATTGATCGAGTTAAGGCAGCTGAAATTTTTGAAAGCTGTTATTTGCAAAATAAGAGTTTTGAAGCATTGGAGTATTTGACCATGGGCGCATTGGAGAAAATAGGGACTGACTGGGAAGATGGCCAATTATCTTTATCGCAGGTTTATATGAGCGGAGTCATCTGTGAAGAGCTGATTGAACAGTATATGCCTAATTTTAACGTAACCTCCAATAAAGAACCCAGAATAGGCATCGCTGTGCTACAAGACCATCATGCTTTGGGGAAGCGAATTGTCTGTTCTGTGCTTCGAGCGGGTGGGTACGATGTCCTTGATTTTGGACAAGGATTAAGTGCTGAAGAGATTGCTGAAAAAACGATGGAGAAAAAGGTAGACATTCTTTTGATATCAACCTTGATGTTAGCTTCCGCCCTGCAGGTGAAAAAGGTAGTTGAAATTCTTCATGAAAAAAATATGCCTGTCAAAATCATTGTTGGTGGTGCTCCGTTCAGGTTGGACAGCAGCTTATGGCAAAAAGTAAACGCGGATGCCGACGGAAAAAATGGAACGGAGGTGTCTAAAATGATTGAGAAACTGGCAAGAGGAGGGCAATCATGATGAATTCGATGGAACGAGCAATGACGGCAATCAGCCATAAAGAGCCGGATCGGGTGCCTGTTTTTCATATGCTGTCCTGTTATGGTGCAAAAGAGCTGGGGATATCGATAAAAGAGTATTTTTCCAAACCTGAGCATGTTGTAGAAGCGCAATTGCGTATGAGGAAAAAATACAGCAATGACTGTATTTATACATTTTTCTATGCTCCGATTGAAATCGAGGCCTTTGGCGGGGAAGTTGTATTTAAAGAAGATGGACCGCCGAATTCCGGGGAGCCGTTCATTAAAACCATTGAGCAGATTAAAGCCATTGAAATACCTAAAATTAATGAGTCACAGCAATTAAAAAGAGTATTGGCAGCGACGGAGTTACTAAAAAAGGCGGTGGGCGATGAAATTCCGATTATTGGGGTAGTCATGTCTCCGTTCTCTTTACCTGTGATGCAGATGGGATTTGAAAAATACCTTGAATTACTTTACTTCAAAAAAGATGAATTTGCAGAATTAATGAAAATAAATGAAGCGTTCTGTGTGTCCTGGGCGAATGCACAGCTTCAAGCAGGGGCAACGGCGATCTGCTATTTTGATCCGTTGGCTTCTCCGGCCATGATTGAACGGAAAAAATACCTTGAAACTGGTCATAAGGTTGCCAACCATACCATAAGCCAAATCCAGGGACCGACCGCCACACATCTTGCTTCCGGAATCAGTTCGGCTGTACTGGAAGATATTATCGCCACAGGTTCCGCCGTACTTGGTTTTAGCGCCAAGGATCCTATTGAAGAAGTAAAAGAAAAGGCAACGAAACAAATATGCTTACTTGGAAATTTAAACGGAATTGACATGGCAAACTGGGACAGAGAAAAGACCAGGAAAGAAGTGAGACAGTTAATTCAAAAAGCGGCGCCGGGAGGAGGCTTCATTCTGTCTGATAACCACGGTGAAATCCCATGGCAGGTATCGGAAGACGTATTGATGGAAATCGCTGAGGCGGTCAAAGAATACGGTACGTATCCGATTCAGACGGAGTAAGAGATGAAAAAATTACAGGTATTTATATGTGAAAATTTTTATCCGGAATACCAAAATGCATTAGAAAGAGAAAGGATTGAGGATATAGAACTTCATGTCTTCCCTTCTTTATGTGATCAAAAAGGACGCAAAACGGAAGTGAAAGAAATGCTTGGGATAGCGCATAAGAACAAAAGTACGGTTATTTGCAGCAAATCCTGTGATGCTTTGAAGCTTCTGCCTGAAGGTCAATCAGTTCGAACCATCGCGGGGAATCATTGCTTCAGCCATCTAACCTGTGATGAGTTTTTGAATTATTTGACCTCTAAAGGCAGTTATATCATTAGCTCAGGTTGGCTAAAAAAGTGGAAACATCATCTTGAGGTTATGGGATTTGACAAAGAAACAGCCAGAAGATTTTTTCAGGAATCAAATAAACAATTGGTTTTTCTTGATGCAGAGATTGAGGAAAATACCGAAGAGCTTATAAAAGAATTTTCTTCCTATGTGGGGGTGCCATACCTGATTGTTCCAATTGAACTTGAAAGAATCAGGTTGTTGTTAAAGAGCATGGCATATGAATGGCGCCTTCATAACCAGGAGCAAGAGCATTCAATTGCCGTCAACGAACTAAGGAACCAATGCGCCGAGCATGCTGCTGTTTTTGATATGTTGGGAAAAATATCGACGTATGCCACAAAAAGAGATGTGATCGGTAAAATAAAAGAGCTTTTTTTAATGGTTTTTGGCGCTCAAAACTTTAATTTTTGGAGCGATCAATCAGATTTATTACCGAACGAGATAAAAGAACTTCAAACGAAAGAAGAAAATTATCTTTTGTTAAGAGAAGAAAACAGGTTTTGCATTAAAATCACATGGGATGGGATTCTTTACGGGGTCATCGACGTCAGTGGCTTTTTGTTTCCGCAGTACATTGAAAAATACCTTAATCTGGCGGTGGAAATTTCGAAATTTGGTGGCCTGGTTCTTCACAATAATGAACAATACGAAAAAATCCTGAAATCAGAAGAAGAACAGAAGTATCTGAGCACCCATGATTCGATGACCGGGTTGTACAATAGAACCTATATCAACCGTATATTGGATGATAGCACCAAGGACAGTAAAATATGTGTTTTTATGTTCGATATTGACAAGCTAAAATATGTTAACGATACCTATGGTCATGCCGAGGGCGATAAACTGATCAAAAGCTTTGCTGAAATCATGAAAAACAGTTTTAGGGAAACTGATATATCGGCCAGAATCGGAGGCGATGAATTTATGGCCATTCTATATGATGCAAATGAAGAGATGGCCCAATCGATTAAAAAAAGAGTTGCCGATTTAATCAGGCTTAACAACGAAAATCTAACAGCGAAACATTTAGAATTAAATGTTTCTGCTGGTTGTGCAATAATGGAGAACGAAAACGACACGATCGAAGTTCTTATGAATAAAGCAGATGAACAAATGTATGCAGATAAGGCCCACAAACGCAAGATTGTCTAACAACACCCCAATAGAGTCGGTTCTCCAGTTTAATGTCACCGCCAACTGTCTGCTTCCCATGAGCAGGGTTGAAATCGGATTAGCTTTTTCTACTCACTCTTGCTTTTCCCGTATCCAAATAATAGCTTTTTAAAGCGTTTGTAGCGGAAGTACTTTGGATTAAAAAGTTTGGCAAAAATCGGTATCCGTTCCACGTTCCGAAGCACCTTGGAAAAGGTGTTGAGAAAACGTCCAATCCGGCTGGCTCGAGTGAGGCGAAGCACTTTAACCAGACGAAAAATACGAAAGACCCGGAAGAGCACATCAAAGGGAATAATGGCTAAAATTTCAATCCAGGATTTCTTGAAAAACTCTTTCTTGACTGTGGTATGGCGATAACGAATCACCAGGTCCACAGCAAAAATACCGCATACAATCAAGTCGAAGGCTTCCACCCATAGGCTGAAGGCCGGGTCTTCAATGACAAAGATATCCATGAAGGAAAGCCCCAGCACCAAGACAATGAGCAGCGCCATCACGGTTTCATAAACTGCTGTTTTAGAGGAAACATTAACAATAATGTCTGCAAGGGTACGATACGCCTTGAAGATCGAATATGCCTGATGTTTTAAAAAATCAATGATTTTTGTGATGACTCCCATTATGTCTAAACACTCCTATTTGATCATGCCTTTTAAAGCGTCCAATAGCTTAACGATTTAGTGTACATAGATAGTATAACACACACAGCTGTGTTATGTTAACAGACAAAAAGTGGAACATTTGAGGACCTGTTACAATGTAATGACGAATTCATAAACCAGAAGCCAGAAAGAAGGAGCCGGTATGTTTGTCCTTACCATCATCGTTATTAAAACTGTCTTTGTCGTTGATATTACATTGTCGATACTGAACTATAAGTATCGACATCAGCCGATTCCCCAAAACGTATCGGATGTTTACGATGAACCCAATTATCATAAATGGCTGGCCTATACCATGGAAACGCACCGGCTTTCTATCCTCATAAAAATAGTAAACACGGTTGTATTGCTGTTGTTTATAGCCCTGGGCTTTTTCCCGGCTCTGGCAGGGATTGCAAATCAATATGCCGCAGATTCCGTTCTTCAGACACTCCTTTTCATGGCGATTTATTTCGGGATCAGCTATTTATTGAACCTTGGTTTTGACTGGTACCGCACCTTCACGATTGAAGAACGCTACGGCTTCAATCAGTCCACCGTTAAAACGTTTATTCTTGATCAGGTGAAATCCATAATCCTGACAGCCGTTCTGGGTGGAGCCATTCTGTATATCCTGTTGCAGCTTTACATACAGGCAGGCAACCGATTCATTCTCTATGCCTGGCTCTTTATCATGCTGGTAGTGCTTGTTATAAACGTTTTGTATACCAAGGTTTTTGTCCGGATTTTCAACAAATTAAGTCCTTTACAGGATAGTGAGCTGAAAGACAAAATTGTGTCCCTTGCACAGCTTACCGGTTACGAGGTCAAGAAAATCAGCGTCACTGACGCTTCGAAACGCTCCGCACGTCTTAATGCCTTTTTCTCCGGTTTCGGAAGATTTAAACACATCGTGCTTTTTGACACCCTGCTGGAAAAGTGCAGCACAGATGAGATTGTCAGTGTGCTGGCTCATGAAATCGGCCATGCAAAACACAAAGATGTGCTGCGCAACTTGTTGATCTCTATGGTTCAGATCAGCGTCGCACTGACTGTTCTTTCCTTTTTCCTGGCCTCAGACACAATGGCTCAGGCCTTTGGTTTTGCCGAAGTTCATTTAGGGTTCGCTATCATTCTTTTTAGCATCCTCGTTGAGCCTTTCGGCATCTTGCTGGGCATTCCCCTGTCAGCCCTGTCCCGAAAAGCAGAATACAAAGCCGACGGATTTGCTGCTGAAGCCAGTGATCCAGATTCTATGATCGGCGCGCTGAAAGTTTTAGCCCGGGAAAATTTCGCCAATCTGACGCCTCATCCGTTGGTGGTCAAGGTCACCTATTCCCATCCACCCATCAGTCAGCGCATCCAGTCGCTTGAAGCATTTAAAAAGCTCCAGACATAGGGCTGAAGCGTTTTTATTTACAGGTCCTTCGCTCTTTCGTATGCTATGTTTTTTTCTTGTAGCCAGCTCCGGGAGTGAATCCTGACGATTGCTGCACCTGTTCTATAACCTGGAGCATATGGTTCCGGATGGCCTTGGTATCGGAAAATGTTTCATAATGGCCTTGATAGATGGTATTCACTGGCTTTGTCTCATACCCGCGGATCTGTTGTTTATACATCATTACCCGGTCATAATAAGCAAGCATGGGATAGACATTGTGAGACATCACTCTGACAAAGTCATTTTCAAAATTCAACCGATTTTCTACGTGACGTTTATTCTGGCGGACCCGTTTTCCCGCGAGCCTTCGGTAATCCGATTCAGTAAAAATATGGCCCGGATTGGCACCGGCCAGCAAAGGAACGTAAGCTGTGGCTGTATTGAAATAGGCTCTGTGAAGATTGACCACAATTCCGCCAAACCCATTTCCCGCCAAAATATAGACCATTTTCTGTTTTTTCTTTTTGCCATAAACCTGAAAAGACTGAATGATTTTTTCTTCCAGAACCGTGTAAAAGGCCAACCGGGCCATAAAATAGTTTAGATCCTGAATCCGTTGCTGATGTTCAAGGATTTCTCCATCCATAAAGGAGCGAATCAAAATCAAATTATAATCCGGCAGCTCCAGCGTTTTAGGATAGAAAATCCTTTTAAACACATTTTCCCGGTAGGGGAATAGGTTCACGATTCGTTCGACATTGCCGTGCTGATAAAAAATCGTCGGGTATTCATGACCCTTCCATAGTCGAACCACAACGCTGGTTTCCAGGTTTCCGGCAAAGGTTTCGCCGCTGACGTGGTAGACGCCTTTACCATCAATTACAGGCGCTTCAACGGAAACATGGTGGATATGTTTTTCAAAGTCCGGACTCTCAATGCTTTTCCGGAAATACCGAATATTTCCCAACATAAACGCTGAAAGCAGAATTACCCAGCGATCGATCAGCTGGCTAAGAAATTTTTTCATGCCATCACTTCCTTCTTAAATTGCTTAAGCTATATGTACCCTTTGCCTGAGAATCGTAACGTGAGCATGGTAAATCCGGGATTGTTGTATTTGCGACCGCAAAGTGATAAACTATTAACGAAGAAAGGCTTAAACAAGGAGGAGCAAAAGATGAAAATGAAAATAGCCATTAATGGATTTGGAAGAATGGGACGTTTAACCTTCCGGGAAGTATTTGGAAATGATAATGTAGAAGTAGTGGCCATTAACGACCTGAGCCAACCGGATATGCTGGCCTACCTGCTAAAGTACGACACCGTTCAAAAAGCATATGCTGGGCATACCGTTGAACATACCGACAATGCTATCAAGGTGGATGGCCAGGAAATTCCCATTTACAAAGAGCCGGAACCATCCAAGCTGCCCTGGGGAGAACTGGACGTGGACTTGGTATTAGAATGCACCGGACTTTTCGCTTCCAAAGCAAAATCCCAGGCGCATTTGGATGCAGGAGCTAAAAAGGTTTTGATTTCAGCCCCGGCAGGAAGTGACATTCCCACCATTGTTTATGGCGTGAATCATGAAATCCTAACCAAGGATGACGCCATTGTTTCCGCTGCATCCTGTACCACCAACTGTTTGGCCCCTATGGCCAAGGCCCTGAATGACTACAGAGAACTTCGCACCGGCTTTATGACCACCATCCATGCCTACACCGGAGACCAAATGCTTCTGGACGGACCACATAAGAAAAATGACTTTCGCCGTGCCCGTGCTGGAGCCATGAACATTGTACCCAACAGCACCGGCGCTGCCAAAGCCATTGGCCTGGTCATTCCGGAACTGGATGGCAAGCTGATGGGTGCAGCTCAGCGAGTACCCGTGGCTACCGGATCCATTACCATTCTGGATGCTGTCTTAAAAGACTCCAGCGAAACCGTTACCCTGGAAGGGTTGCATGAAGCCATGAAAAATGCCACCAATGAAACCTACGGTTATACCGAAGAAAACCTGGTTTCCAGCGATATTATCGGCATGAGCTATGGAGCCCTTTTCGATGCCACTCAAACCCTGGTGGCGAGAAGCGGCACCGGCGTTTTCCAGGTTCATATCGCAGCCTGGTACGACAATGAAATGAGCTACGTACACCAGATGATTCGAACATTGAAGTACATGGGAAGCTTAAACTAAAAAAGAGGAATAAGAAGCGCTCTGAAGATTCCTCTTCAGGGCGCTTCTTAGAAAGGAGTGTGCCCGTTGGAAAACAGAAACGATGCATTAGCTGCGTTCCGATGTTCCAAATGCAGTAAAACCGAAGATACCAACACGCAGGATGCCACCTGCAGCTGCGGAGGCTTGTGGATGCTGGACTACTGTCCGCCCCGCTTCAGCCTTGATTTAGTGGATAAGAGTGCCTGGAACATCTTCCGCTACCGTGCCTTTATGCCCCTGGAAGGAGCATCCTGGCAGGAAATCAGCCTGGGAGAAGGCATGACACCCATTGTCTCATTGGAAAAAAATCTTCACCTGAAGATGGATTACTTCATGCCTACGTTATCCTTTAAAGACCGGGGTGCTGCCGTGATGATGGCCCATATCAAAAACATCGGTGTTACCTCAGTGGTACAGGACAGCAGCGGCAACGCCGGTAACAGCGTGGCGGCCTATGGAGCAAAAGCTGGCATTGACAGTGAAATTTTCGTGCCGGAAGGAACTTCGTCGAAAAAAATCAACATGATTCAGTCTCACGGAGCCCGGATCAACATTGTTCCCGGAAGCCGGGACGACTGCGCCAAGGCTTGCCGTGAAACTGTTAAAAAAGACGGTAAGTACTACGCCAGTCACGTCTACAATCCTTTCTTCTACGAAGGAACCAAAACCTACCTGTACGAAACCTATGAGCAGTTAGGACGGATTCCTTCAGAAATTTTTATTCCCCTTGGGAACGGCACTCTTTTTATCGGAATAATGAAAGCCCTGGAAGAATTTCTGGAAAGCGGGATCATACAGGAAATGCCGTCCATTATTGCCGTACAGAGTGAAAACTGTGCGCCCATTTATGAAGCGACAAAGGCCCGTGAAAAGAAAATTGCCTCCATCACCCCTGTCCCCACGCTGGCAGAAGGGATTGCCGTTGGCGTTCCCATGAGAGGAGAAGAAATACTGGAATACATTTATCGGCATCATATTGAAGTGATTACCGCTCCCGAAAACCGAATCCTGGAAGCCAGAGCGAGCTTGGCCACCAAAGGAATTTATGTGGAACATACCACCGCCGCCACCTACGCAGCTTATCTTAAATATATCGCAACCAGCAGACCGCTGAAAGACTGCCTCCTCCCCATGTGCGGCGCAGGGCTAAAATCTGATTAGACCCGGGTGTTGGAAAGGGGACTCCGTCCCCTTTCCAACACTGTCGTCATAACGTTACTAGAAGTTTTCCTTCAGCACATCCTCCACGGTATAGCCGATGGAAGATAAGGTTCGGGCGGCTTCGCTGCGATAATCTCTTTCCATCACTGCTGAAGCAATGTGGATGATGGAATCAATCATCGGAGTTTTCAAATCCAGTTGCTTTGCCAACTCTGACATAAACACCAAGCCATACCCAACGTCTTCGTTGAGATAGCGATGATCCAGCTTGTCCTGAGCCTTGATGCCCTTAAATCCAGGAGCTTTGGCATATCCATACTCATAATTGTCATCAACCATATACCCCTGGGTGACTCCCAGTTTTGGGTCCGGCAGCACCTCGACGCCCAGTTTTTCACCAATTTTGATCCGTTCCTGGTCAACAGCACGGATCATTTTGCCGACGGCCGGTGTCACCCCTTCTTCATAGAAAAGGAGATCGCCATGTGTACGCTCGATCAAGGCAGTATTTAACAGTGTGACTACTGGATGAATTACCGGGTTGGCATTTTGAAGCATGGTCTGGAAAACATTTTTCGCTTTGACCGAACCGGCATACACTTTGGAAAACAGGCCGAAAACCCGGTCGCACTCACTCATGGGAATGGTGGAAAGCAGAATGCCTCCCTTGAGTTTGAGGAAGATATAGACAGTTCCCGGTTCGACAAGGCGGGACGCATAGGGAAGAGTTGCGGTTTCACCAATGCAAATTTTTTGGGCGGTTGCATGCTGGTTAAAGATTTTTTTCGTAACCAGGGCTCCGCCAAAAGATCCCGGGCACACAACATAGATCTGATCTTTGGAAATGACTTCCTTTGCGGCTTTGGCAAATGCTTCGCTGCTATAAGCCGGACCTATCGCCAGAATGAGCTCAGCGCCCTGAATGGCTTCTCCGAGATCGTGACCGACGTATTCCAGCGGAGCAAAACCCCTCAGCTGACCATTCGCGGTGATACCCCCTTTGTTGTAAATGGCTGACATTTGTTCCCTGAACTCTGGAAAGTCGAATAAACGCACCTGATGACCGGCCAGTGCCCAGTCTGCTGCTGCGGCACAGCCACCGTTTCCGGATCCTAAAATGGCTACTCTCATCATCTTAACCTCCCTCATTTTTACATTTATTTACTATTCGACATTTAACGATCATTTCCTGCATATGAATCAAAAATGTTGGAAAGGGGACTCCGCGGAGTCCCCTTTCCAACACTAGAGAAACATGCTAAAATAAACTAAATGACCAAAATGATTAATACAGTCATTTAGGAAGGTGGGAAAATGCCAAAACACTTTATGGAAGAAGAAAGGACAATGATCCATCAACGTTTAATCGAAGAAGGGAAAGAATACTGGAAAAGGTACGGCATTCGACGAACAAACCTGGAGGATTTATGCAAGGCTGTAGGGATTTCGAAGGGGTCCTTCTATTCTTTTTTCGATTCAAAGGAACTGTTTTTTATGGAAATCCTTGAAAATAGCGAAAAGGAAATAAAAGAGTCCTTGATGAAGGTCATGCTGAATCAAGGAGGAAGTGAAAAGCAACGATTCATCGAAGCCTTTACCCTGGCTTTTGAAGAGGCAGGGAGAAATCCCTGGCTAGTTAATTTCATGGCTAACCGGGGAGAATATGAATATCTTATGCGCAAATTACCTCAGGATGTTATTCAAAAACATATAGAGGGTGACGATGAGGATGTGGAAAAACTGCTGAAGTTCCTGGGAGTGGACGAAAGAAATTTTGAAATAAAGACGATTTCAGCAGCGATCCGGGGTCTGTTCCTTCTGCTGCTTCATGAAAAAGAGCTGGGAGAAGTACCGGTTGAAAACGTGACGCAAGTGCTTCTGGAAGGCCTGGCGGAACGCATTTTCGGGAGGGATTAGAATGATACATGTCGAAAAGATGAATTTTTCCTATCATCAAAGCAAACGCTTCATTGAAAACCTAACCTTTGAAGTGACGGAAGGAGAAATAGTTGGGTTTTTAGGACCCTCTGGAGCCGGAAAAAGCACCCTGCAAAAGATTCTTTGTGGAATTTTGCGGCGTTATCATGGTCGTGTGGAAGTTTTAGGGACGGAGGCAAAGGAGCACCGGGCGGATTTTTACGAGCAAATAGGAGTAGACTTTGAATTTCCCAATCTTTACGGAAAGTTTACCGGGTTGGAAAATCTTCAGTATTTTTCTTCCCTGTATAAGAAAAAGCCTCTGGATCCTCTTCCTTTCATGGAAAGACTGGGCCTGGCAGAACATGCCAACAAAAAAGTTTCCGAGTACTCCAAGGGGATGAAGATGAGGCTGGCATTTATTAGAGCCATTCTTCATCAACCGGAGCTTTTGTTTCTGGATGAGCCAACCAGCGGCCTGGATCCCAGCTATGCCAGAATTCTAAAGGATATGATCCTTGAACAAAAGCAGGCGGGCAAGACCATCATTCTCACCACCCATAATATGCATGACGCCGACGAGCTCTGCGATCGCGTAGCCTTCATGGTAGATGGAGAACTGAAAGCCTTGGGGCCACCAGAAGGTTTAAAAAGTCATCACCAAGGGGTGGAGGTGCATTATCGCTATTCTGCTGCAGGATCATTGAAAGAAGGAAGAAAGAAGCTGTCAGGACTTCATGAAGATATGGTTTTTATGGAAAACCTGCAGAGGGGAAGCATCACAAGCATCCATACAAAAGAAAAGAGTCTGGAAGATGTCTTCATTGAACTGACGGGAAGGAAACTGGTATGAGAATTCTGCGGATGATCCTATGCGATATTCGTTACCAAATAAAGTATGGCTTTTACTTCCTCTATGGAGTCATATCCCTTCTATACATAGGGATTCTCTTTCTGTTGCCGGAAACGTTGTTGCGGCCGGTAACGGCATTAATCATTTTTTCAGACCCTTCTGCTTTGGGATTCTTTTTTATTGGAGGAATGATTCTCCTGGAGCGGGGGGAGGGATTGCACACCTATTACGCCATACTCCCATCAACGGTCAGGGAATATATTATTTCGAAAATCGTGTCTTTATCGCTCCTCTCATCTTTTGTGGCTTTATTGATCGCGGGAGTGGTGCTGGATGGAGAAGTCAACTTCTTTCGACTGTTTGTTGGTGTATTTGCAGGAGCATCGATTTTTTCTTTGTTTGGTTTAGTGGTAGGCAGCCTTTCAAAATCGCTTAATCACTATTTTGTGATGAGCGTGCCTGTGGGGCTCCTTCTGATGGCTCCGGCCTTACTAATTTATTTCGATGTGAGTCTTTTTTTCATCGAAGTGCTTCCAGCAACCCTTCTGTTGCGAGTGCTTCATGCATCCATAGGCCTGGAGATTCCCTATTCTTCTTCCCTGTCCTTACTGGGGCTTATGTTATGGTGTATTCCGAGTTTTATCTTAGCCAATAACCGATGTAAAATATACATGGAAAGAGCAGGGGGTTAGAATGGTGAACACAACCATGACATACAAGATCTTTAGAGTTGGCCTTCAGCAGATCCTTCGTGATGGGATTTTACTGGTATTGATCCCTGCACCATTTTTGATGGGTGCGGTTCTTCGATACTTTCTTCCTGTCGCAGATGCCCTGTTGCAACAGAGAATGGAGTACAGCATTGCCTCCTGGTTTCCCTTAAGCGATGCGATGCTCATTACGATGACGCCCATCATGACTGCCATGATTTGTGCTTTTGTGATTCTTGATGAGAGAGATGAGCAAGTTGGCATTTACTATCACATAACCCCCGCCGGCGGCTATTCCTATTTGATTGCCAGGATCCTTCTGCCAATGATTTGGGCTTTAGGATCATCAATTTTGGTGATGGGGCTGTTTGCGCTGGTTATTGAGGATGGGTTGCGAATTTTTATTGCCTCACTTGTGGGAAGCCTGCAGGGAGTGGCAATAAGCATGTTGTTGGTATCCATTGCGGGAAACAAAGTAGAGGGCCTTGCCTTGGCAAAGCTGACGAATATTGTGGCCATGGGTTTTCTTGTACCTTTTTTCGTTTCATCCCCCGCGAAATATGCCTTTGGCATCCTTCCCAGCCTTTGGATCGGAGAAATTTTTAAGGGCGCGCATCCGGGAGTGGCTGTGCTTTTATTCTATGGACTGATGGGGGTCCTTACTTCTTTGCTTTGGATGGGGGTCTTGTCAAAGGTGTTTCTTCGCAGAATCTCTTGACATGTTATTTTGTCAACAGGTGGTGTATAATTACATATAAAGACAGAACCTGAATAAACCCATTCCGAAGCCTCGAAAGGAGAGATAGGATGAGTCCCATTCGAAAACTGACACAGCAGGATATCGAAGCCTTCAAGCCCTTAACGGTCTATGCCTATGCAGGACAGGGGATGGATGAGGCAGCGTTTAAAAAGCGCGAAGAAATGGCGCTAAAAATCCTCCGCCTGGGAGAAGTAGATGAATTATGGGGTCATTTTGAAGAAGATGGCAGACTTTCCGGATCCGTCCGTCTGCTGACTCAGCCCCTGAATTTTGGGGGAGTCGAAGTAACTTCTGTAGGCATTGGCACTTTAGCCGTGGATTTATTCCATAAAAAGGAAAAAATTGCCCTGAAACTGATGAAACACTCCCTGGAAATGGCTCGGGAAAAGGGTGTAGCCATGTCGATGCTGGATCCTTTCCACATAGGTTTCTACCGAAAAATGGGCTATGGAATGGGTGCGCAAATCAGAAAGTATCAACTGAAACCGAAACAATTCTTCAACTACAACG
>SLLE01000161.1 GCA_007134225.1 Tindallia sp. | reverse complement strand
CAGTACCAGTGTGATGGCCGCTGTCAGTGTGGTTTTACCATGGTCTACGTGGCCGATGGTTCCTATGTTTACGTGCGTTTTACTTCTTTCATATTTTGCTTTTGCCATTTTCTTTCCTCCTAATCTTGTATTAATAAGTGCATTCTGCTACTATCGCATTCCTATGGTTTCATGATTTTTTCTGCAATACTGGCAGGCACTTGTTCAAAATGATCAAAGTGCATCGAGTAATTTGCGCGACCCTGAGATTTGGATCTTAGGTCTGTTGCATAACCAAACATTTCAGAAAGCGGCACAGAGGCTCGAATAACCTGAGCACCTCCGGGACGAGGATCCATCCCCTCGATTCTTCCGCGACGGGAGTTTATATCTCCCATTACATCTCCCATGTATTCTTCAGGCGTTACCACTTCCACGCGCATGTAAGGTTCTAAAAGCGCTGGCTTGGCTTTTTTCATCGCATCTTTAAAAGCCATTGAACCGGCAATCTTAAAGGCCATTTCCGAAGAGTCAACCTCATGATAAGATCCATCATATAAAACAATCTTAAAGTCTACCACTTCATAACCAGCCATAACGCCGTTTCGCTTGCTGTCTTGAATACCCTGATCAACTGCCGGAATGTACTCTTTTGGAATAGAGCCGCCAACAATTTTGTTTTCAAACTCGTAACCATCACCAGGCGCTTGTGGAATCATGCGGATTTTAACATGTCCATACTGACCTTTACCTCCGGATTGTCGGGCATATTTTGTTTCAACTGCCACTTCTTCCGTAATGGTTTCTTTGTAGGAAACCTGAGGCTTACCTACATTTGCTTCCACTTTGAATTCACGCAGCATACGATCTACAATTATCTCAAGATGGAGTTCTCCCATCCCTTCAATAATCGTCTGACCCGTTTCGTGGTCTGTGAAGGTACGGAATGTCGGGTCTTCCTCCGCTAACTTTTGGAGGGCAATTCCCATTTTGTCCTGTCCGGCTTTCGTTTTCGGTTCGATTGCTACAGAAATAACCGGTTCCGGGAATTCCATGGACTCCAGAATAACCTGGTTGTCCATATCACAAAGTGTATCTCCGGTGCTGGTATCCTTCAAGCCTACAGCTGCCGCGATATCTCCAGCATAAACCTCGTCTCTTTCCGCACGGGAATTTGCATGCATCTGAAGGATTCGACCAACTCTTTCTCTTTTACCCTTGGTCGGGTTGTAAACGTACGACCCAGCTTTCAGGACGCCGGAGTAAACTCTAAAGAAAGCCAGCTTACCGACGTACGGATCTGACATAATTTTGAATGCAAGCGCCGCAAAAGGCTCTTCATCATCTGCATGTTTCTTGATTTCCGATTCACCGTCAACAGACATTCCCTGGATTGATTCGACATCCAGCGGTGATGGCATCAATGCTACAATGAAATCAAGCAGAATTTGTACTCCTTTATTCTTGTAAGATGAACCGCAAAGTACAGGCGTTATCTTCGTAGCCACCGTTGCAGCCCGAAGACCTTTCATAATTTCTTCTTCAGTAATGGTTTCGCCTTCCAGATATTTCATCATGAGTTCTTCATCTGTTTCGGCGATGGCTTCCAGCATCTGTTCCCTATACTTTTCAGCTTCTTCTTTCATTTCTGAAGGAATATCTTCAATACGAATGTTTTGTCCAAGATCGTCTTCATATATTCTGGCCTTCATGCTGACCAAGTCGACGATTCCTACAAATTCTGCTTCTTTGCCTATTGGTAATTGAATTGGAATTGCATTGGCGCTGAGCCGGTCTTTCATCATTTCAACTGCATTAAAAAAATCGGCCCCCATAATATCCATTTTGTTGATAAATGCCATGCGAGGCACTTTGTACTTATCCGCTTGTCGCCAAACAGTTTCTGATTGTGGTTCCACTCCACCTTTAGCACAAAAAACAGCCACAGCGCCGTCCAAGACCCTCAATGACCTTTCCACTTCAACGGTGAAGTCAACGTGTCCTGGCGTATCAATTATGTTAACCCTATGATTCTGCCACTCGCAAGTGGTTGCTGCTGATGTAATGGTGATTCCTCTTTCTTTTTCCTGATCCATCCAATCCATCTGAGATGCACCGTCATGAGTCTCACCAATTTTATGAATGCGGCCCGCATAAAACAGAATACGTTCTGTCGTTGTTGTTTTACCAGCATCGATGTGGGCCATAATACCAATATTTCTCGTCTTTTCCAATGGAAACTGCCTTGGCACTGTGATCCTCCTTCCAAGGTACTACCGAAATTATTGATCTTACCAACGGTAGTGGGCAAATGCTTTGTTTGCTTCTGCCATTTTGTGAGTATCTTCCTTTTTCTTAACTGCTCCACCCATGTTGTTGGCGGCATCCATAATTTCCTTTGCCAGTCTTTCTTTCATGGTTTTTTCACTTCTTGCTTTTGTGTATTTCACCAACCAACGAATTCCAAGGGTTTGTCTTCTTTCAGGTCTTACTTCAATCGGAACCTGATAGTTTGCTCCACCAACACGTCGAGCTTTAACTTCAAGCACTGGCATGATGTTGTTCATCGCTTTTTCGAATACTTCTGTTGCATCTTCACCGGTAGTTTCCTTGATTGTTTCAAAGGCTCCGTATACAATCTTCTGAGCCGTACCTTTCTTACCATCCAGCATAATACTGTTGATAAGTTTTGTAACAATCTTGCTTCCATATATCGGATCCGGCAATGAAGCCCGCTTGGGTACACTTCCTTTTCTCGGCACTTTACTTCCCTCCTTATCCAATAAAAAGATTCATCGGTACTCGACATCGTCTCCGATGCCGTTGTGCGTTCGAGCAAATTATATATTATGCTAAAACGCTTAACGCATTATTTTTTCTTTGGTCGTTTCGCTCCATATTTGGATCTTCCTTGCATTCTGTCAGCAACACCGGCGGTATCAAGAGATCCTCTGACAACGTGGTATCGAACTCCCGGAAGGTCTTTTACCCTGCCTCCCCGAATCAATACAACACTATGTTCCTGCAGATTGTGTCCCGCTCCAGGAATGTAAGCAGAAACTTCGATCTGATTTGTCAGTCTTACTCTGGCAACTTTTCTAAGTGCAGAGTTTGGCTTTTTAGGTGTTACGGTTTTTACCGATACACACACACCTCTTTTTTGCGGAGCACTAATGTCGGTAGACTTTCTCCGAAGCGAGTTAAAGCCTTTCAACAACGCAGGAGAGTCAGATTTTTCCTGTTCTACTTTTCGGCCTTTACGAACCAGCTGATTAATCGTTGGCATTCATTTTCACCTCCTTAAAATGGAATAATTAATTTATTTCAAAACCGCTACAACGGTTGCTCCCACATCGATTGCACACATTTTTCCCAGTTTTTTTCGGGTTTCCACCGGCACAATCTCCAGATTATATTCCTTTGCCAAATTGTCGATTTTTTCGACCATGACCTGATCTGCATCCTGAGCAATATATATTTTTTGAATCAGCTCGCCTTCGCGCACACTGCGAGAAACCTGCTTCATCCCGATTACTATATTCTCATGCTGAAGTTCCTCCAACACGAACCATCCTCCCTTTCAGTTTAAGAGGCTTCTTCGCCGGAAAAAGAAATATTTCCGGCGAAGTTAAAGTATCCAACTGTTAATTGCTGTTTTTTACACACTTTAGTATTCTACCACCTGTGAAATCACGTGTCAACATTTATTCGTCAATTAGCACCGCATCAGAGTATGGCGCTTCTTCCATCACAGCCATCGCTTCCGTGTCAATTTCGTCCTCATTGTCGACATTCAAAGCAATTTTCTTGTATTTAGCCATCCCGGTGCCAGCTGGAATAAGTTTTCCTATTATGACATTCTCCTTCAGTCCGATCAGGAAGTCTTCCTTGCCTTTAATGGCCGCTTCCGTTAACACCCGAGTGGTTTCCTGAAATGAAGCAGCAGATAAGAACGACTCCGTTGCCAAGGATGCTTTCGTAATACCCAACAATACCCGTTTTCCTTTTACCGTCTCTTCCCCTGCTGCCTCTCTTGCTCCATTGACATCCTCGAAGGTATAGATGCTCTCAAGGGCTCCCGGAAGCATTACTGCTTGTAAATCTTCTTCAATCTTCACTTTTGACAGCATCTGCCGGACGATTACCTCAATATGTTTGTCATTGATATCAACCCCCTGAAGGCGGTAAACTCGCTGAACTTCTTTGATAATGTAATTTTGAACCCCAATGACCCCTTTAATCCTTAGAATATCATGTGGATTAACGGATCCTTCTGTTATTTCATCTGCAGCTTCGATGGACTGACCGTCACGGACTTTAATTCTTGAACCATAAGGTATTTCATATGTTTTTTCTTCGCTGGCATTCCGAACTTTCACTTCTCGTTTCTTTTTACTTTCTTCTACCGTGACATCTCCGTCAATTTCACTGATAATGGCCAACCCTTTTGGTTTTCTAGCTTCAAACAGTTCTTCAACCCTCGGAAGACCCTGAGTGATATCCGCACCAGCCACTCCGCCGGTATGGAAGGTTCTCATCGTCAGCTGCGTTCCAGGTTCACCAATGGATTGGGCAGCAATGATGCCAACTGCTTCTCCCACTTCGACCTGTTTGCCAGTTGCCAGATTTCGACCGTAGCAAACCTTACAAATGCCGTATTTCGTCTTGCAGTTCAAGATGGATCTGATCTTCAATTTTTCAATGCCGGCATCAATGATTGATTCCGCATCTTCTTCTAAAACCATTTTACCTTTTTCCAAAATTAACTCACCTGTCTCCGGGTGAATCACATCCTCCAAAAGATAACGCCCAACCAATCGATCATAGAGTTCTTCTATGACTTCTTTTCCATCTTTGAAGGCTTCGGCCATAATGCCATCCGTTGTCCCACAGTCTTCTTCCCTGATGATAACGTCCTGACTTACATCTACCAGCCTTCTGGTTAGATATCCGGAGTCGGCAGTTCGGAGCGCTGTATCCGCCAAACCTTTTCGAGCTCCGTGTGTTGAAATAAAATATTCTAATACTGTTAATCCTTCACGGAAGTTTGATTTGATTGGAACTTCTACAGTATGCCCACTGGCGTTTGACATCAGGCCACGCATACCACCCAGCTGTCTAATCTGATTTTTACTGCCCCGTGCACCGGACTGTGCCATTATGAATACGTTGTTCATTGTATCCAGACCTTCCATAAGCGCATCTGTTACTTTTCCTGTTGTCTCTTCCCAGACACTCATAACTTTTTCATATCGCTCATCGTCAGAAATCAGTCCCCGGCGGTACACTTTTTCATACTGATCAACACGATCTTCTGCCTCTGCAATGAGGCCAGCTTTTTCCTTCGGCACTTCCATATCTGATACTGCAATGGTGATCGCACCTTTTGTGGAATACTTGAAGCCCATATATTTAATATAGTCCAGCATCTGCGCCGTTATTTGATTTCCGTGTTTTCTGAAGCATTTGGAAATAATTTGTCCAAGCGCTTTTTTATCACAAACAAAATCAATTTCCAGTCCATACGGATCCTGCTGACGATCTGCAAATCCAAGATCCTGTGGTATTTTTTCGTTAAAAATAAATCTTCCCACTGTGCTTTGCACCAGATGCGCTTCTTCGTGTTCTTCACGTTTTATTCGTACCGTAACCCTGGAATGAAGACTAACTTTCTCAGTAAAATAAGCCATCAGCATTTCTTCAAAATCTTTAAAATGCATTCCCTCTCCCTTGCTGTCAGGGATCTCTACTGTAAGATAATACGTTCCCAGCACCATATCCTGTGTGGGAGTGGTAATGGGTTGGCCGTCTTTTGGTGCCAAGATGTTATTTGGTGATAGCATTAACGTTCTGGCTTCTTCCTGTGCTGCATCTGAAAGGGGCACATGCACTGCCATTTGATCTCCGTCAAAATCTGCATTATATGCAGTACAAACCAATGGGTGTAACTTGATTGCCTTCCCTTCCACTAAAATCGGCTCGAAAGCCTGGATGCCAAGACGGTGTAAAGTTGGTGCGCGATTCAAGAGAACCGGATGGTTTTTAATTACTTCTTCCAATACGTCCCAGACTTCCGGACGCACCTTCTCCACCATTCTTTTTGCACTCTTTATGTTATGGGCGTGTCCCTGCTCAACCAGTTTTTTCATGACAAATGGTTTGAATAATTCCAAAGCCATTTTCTTCGGTAAACCGCATTGATGGAATTGAAGTTCCGGTCCAACAACGATTACTGATCTTCCGGAATAATCAACCCTTTTCCCCAACAGATTTTGTCTGAATCGCCCCTGCTTACCTTTTAGCATATCCGACAGGGATTTAAGCGGACGATTCCCTGGACCTGTCACTGGTTTTCCTCGACGCCCGTTATCAATCAATGCATCAACAGATTCCTGAAGCATTCTCTTTTCATTTCGCACAATAATGTCTGGCGCTCCCAAGTCAAGAAGCCGTTTCAGCCGATTGTTCCGATTGATCACACGCCGATATAAATCATTTAGATCAGAAGTGGCAAAACGGCCACCATCCAGCTGTACCATCGGCCTTAAGTCTGGAGGGATCACCGGCACTACATCCAAAATCATCCATTCAGGGTCATTTCCAGATTTTCGGAAGGCATCCACCACTTCCAGTCGTCGAATGGTTCGAACCCTTTTTTGGCCGGAGCTATCCGTCAGTCTTTGTCTTAATTCTTCATTTAATTCTTCCAGATCAGTCTGTTGCAGCAGGGTTTTAATGGCTTCCGCACCCATAGCTGCCTTAAAATAATTTCCTGTTTTTCGTGCATGTTCCATGGCTTCTGCAAATTCTTTTTCCGTCAAAATTTGCTTATGGGTTAAGTGGCTTTCTCCCGCCTCTGTAACAACGTAAGCTGCAAAGTACAGGACTTTTTCCAGAGACCTGGGAGACATGTCCAGCAGCAAACCCATTCTGCTGGGGATTCCCTTGAAGTACCAAATATGGGATACCGGCGCCGCCAGTTCAATATGACCCATTCTGTCTCTTCGAACTTTCGACTTGGTTACTTCAACACCGCAACGGTCACAAATAACTCCTTTATATCGAACTCTTTTGTATTTTCCGCAGTGACATTCCCAATCCTTGGTGGGGCCAAATATTTTCTCACAAAAAAGTCCTTCTTTTTCCGGTTTCAATGTTCGATAATTAATGGTTTCAGGCTTTTTCACTTCGCCTCTGGACCACTGCCTTATTTTTTCCGGCGCTGCAAGCGAGATCCGGATAGACTTAAAGTTATTCAATTCTAACAAGGAGCTTCTCCCCTTTCCGATTTTTCACAGGCCAATTCTATGATCATACCAGTCATCAGTGTTCCTCTGATCCTGTACTATCATCCTCAGCATCATCTTCACTCAATGGCTGTTCCTCATCAGGTGCTATCGAAAGGACGGATGATTCTAATTCTTCGTTATCATATACGCTTTCAGCTTCAGGCTTATCGTCATCGTTAACCAAAGGCTCACCCGAAGCTTTTTCCTGTTTTTTTTCGAGGGTTATATCTGCTCCGTCGGCATGAATCTCATGTATTTCTTCTTCGCCCGCTTCTTTCAATTCGATTTCTGCATTTTCATCGGTCAACACCTGGATATTCAAAGCAAGGCTCTGAAGCTCTTTAATTAGAACTTTGAAGGATTCGGGTACCCCTGGTTCCGGAATTACTTCACCTTTAACAATGCATTCATATGTTTTGACTCTTCCAATCACATCATCTGATTTAACCGTTAATATCTCCTGTAATGTATGGGCAGCTCCATAGGCTTCCAGGGCCCAAACTTCCATCTCACCGAAACGCTGTCCACCAAATTGCGCTTTACCGCCCAAAGGCTGTTGTGTCACCAAAGAATATGGCCCTGTGCTTCTGGCATGAATTTTGTCATCCACCAAATGGTGAAGCTTCAGTATATACATATAGCCCACTGTGACCGGATTATCAAAATGCTCTCCGGTTCTTCCATCTATCAGCTGAATTTTTCCAGATTTAGGATAGCCGGCTTCTACCAGCGCACCCATAACATCATGCTCGTCGGCGCCGTCAAAGACAGGTGTCGCCACTTCCCAGCCAAGTGCTTTAGCAGCCATACCTAAATGAACTTCCAATACCTGTCCGATGTTCATACGAGACGGTACTCCCAATGGATTCAACACGACGTCCAAGGGTGTTCCGTCATCCAGAAACGGCATATCCTCTTCAGGAAGAATCCGGGAAATGACTCCTTTGTTTCCGTGGCGTCCAGCCACTTTATCGCCAACGTTTATCTTTCGTTTTTTTGCAATGTAAACCCTGACCAGTTCGTTGACACCTGGAGAAAGTTCATCCCCATTCTCCCGGGTAAATACTTTTACATCAACTACGATACCGGATTCACCATGGGGTACTTTCAGTGATGTATCGCGGACTTCTCGGGCTTTTTCACCAAAGATTGCTCTTAAGAGTCTTTCTTCAGCTGTCAGCTCCGTTTCTCCTTTTGGTGTCACTTTCCCAACCAATATATCACCAGACAGAACTTCTGCACCGATTCGGATAACTCCCCGTTCATCCAGATCTTTTAAGGAGTCCTCTCCTACATTGGGAATGTCTCTCGTGATCTCTTCCGGGCCAAGCTTAGTGTCCCTGGCATCTGCTTCATATTCCTCGATATGAATGGATGTCATCACATCATCTTTTACAAGTCTTTCATTAATCAAAATAGCATCTTCGTAGTTATATCCTTCCCACGCCATAAAACCAATCAGACAATTCTTGCCAAGTGCAATCTCGCCCTCTTCCGTCGATGGTCCATCTGCAATCACTTCGCCAGCTGCAACATGCTGTCCTTTATTCACGATTGGGTTTTGGTTGACGCAGGTTCCCTGATTAGATCGTTTAAATTTTAAAAGTTTATAATGATCTTTCTGGCCTCCATCATCTCGGCGAATCACTATTTCGGTTCCGGTTACTCGTTCGATGACACCTGCATTTTTCGCCAGAACGACCACGCCTGAATCAATTGCCGCTTTGTATTCCATTCCTGTTCCGATAATCGGCGTCTCTGATCGAAGTAACGGAACCGCCTGACGTTGCATATTAGAACCCATCAACGCACGGTTAGCATCATCGTTTTCCAAAAATGGAATCATTGCCGTTGCAATGGAAACAATCTGCTTGGGAGATACGTCCATGTAATCCGCTTCTTCCCTGGGAACAACATCAATTGCTCCATCCAGTGTTCTCGAGGTAACCCTTTTGTTAATAAAGCGACCATCCTCATCCAACGGTTCATTGGCCTGCGCAATGGTAACCATATCCTCTTCGTCCGCAGTCAGGTATTCAACTTCTTTTGTAACCTTACCTTCTTCTTGGATAATTTTACGATAGGGTACTTCAATAAATCCATATTCATTCACACGGGCATAGGTACTCAAAGAATTAATCAAGCCAATGTTCGGACCCTCCGGAGTTTCAATTGGACACATTCTCCCATAGTGTGAGTGGTGTACATCTCTCACCTCAAATCCCGCTCTTTCTCGCGAGAGACCTCCCGGACCCAGTGCTGATAATCTTCTTTTATGCGTCAGTTCTGCCAGTGGGTTGGTCTGATCCATAAACTGTGACAGCTGCGAGCTTCCAAAAAATTCCTTTATGGAAGCCACCACAGGCCGGATATTAATAAGCGCCTGAGGTGTTACCAGATCCACATCCTGGATGGTCATTCTTTCTTTCACCACTCGTTCCATCCGGGACAGACCGATACGAAACTGGTTTTGCAGGAGTTCACCGACAGAACGTAATCGTCGGTTTCCAAGGTGGTCGATATCATCTACATGACCAATGTCATGAGCCATATTAAAAATATAACTAATGGATGCAATGATGTCGGATACCAAAATATGCTTCGGCATTAGCTCCCGATAACGGTCATTGACGGCATCGCATATCGCTTCTTCCGAGTCGCATGTTTCCATTATTTCTTTTAACACCGGATAATATGCCATTTTTTTCACTTTTAACTTGGAAGGATCCGTTTTTATTTGGGCTTTAATGTCAACAAACTGGTTGCCAATCACTTTAATAACCTGGTTTTCGTCGCAGTAGACCTTCACTTCATTAATTCCTGTGTTTTGTATGGTTTCGGCCATTTTACGTGTAATTTTTTGCCCCGTTTCCATCAATACTTCCCCAGTATTAGGATCCACAATATTTTCTGCCGCTTTTCGATAAATGATTCTGCTCGAAAGAGCGAGCTTTTTATTGAATTTATAGCGTCCAACTTTCGCCAAATCATATCGCTTTGGATCAAAAAACAGGGAATGCAAAAGAGAGGTGGCACTCTCAACGGTTGGTGGTTCACCTGGTCTTAGTTTCTTATATATTTCCAGCAGTGCTTCCTCTTTATTAGCTGTATTATCCTTCTCCAAAGATGCCAGCAAACGCTCATCTTCACCCAGCAAATCGATAATTTGCTGATCTTTCGAATAGCCTAAAGCTCTCAGGATAATCGTAATGGGTTGTTTTCGAGTTCGATCAATTCGGATGGAAACGACACCATTGGAATCAGTTTCATACTCAAGCCACGCTCCCCGGTTAGGGATTAACGTTGAGGAAAACAATCGATTACCCGACTTGTCATATTCCGAATTGTAATAAACACCTGGAGATCTTACCAACTGGCTGACAATAACCCTTTCAGCTCCATTAATAATGAAAGTACCTGTTTCGGTCATTAGTGGAAAGTCGCCCATAAATACTTCCTGTTCCTTGACTTCACCTGTTTCCTTGTTGATTAACCGGACCTTCAACTTTATGGGGGCGGAGTACGTCATGTCTCTTTCTTTTGATTCCTCAACACTGTACTTTGGTTCTTCATCCAATTTGTAATCGACAAATTCCAAAATCAGATTTCCGGTATAATCTTCGATGGGAGAAATGTCGCCAAAGACTTCACCTAGTCCTTCTTCTAAAAACCAACGATACGATTCTTTCTGAATTTCAATTAAGCTGGGGATCTCAAGAATTTCTTCAATTCTCGAATAACTCATACGCTCTTTGTTGCCAATTTTGACAGGATGAGGCATGCTGGGATTCACTCCTTATCGGTTCAAGATGGAATTTGTATTTGAAATGAAAAATCCCGTTTCACACAGATGAGACATGTTGTCCAAATGGCTGTATACGGAATTTTCATTAAACGGATGTTGGGTGCTCCAGAGATAAGAAACACTGTTTTATGCAATGTATAATGTTATCACAGCGCGGTACTCTCTGTCAATATAAACTTAAGTCTAAGAAAGCCCCTCTGATCAATAATGAGTAGAGGGGCTTTCGAGTGGATGAAACAAGCATGCTAATCTGTAACTATTTAATCTCTACAGTAGCTCCAGCTTCTTCCAGTTTCGCTTTAATGCTATCTGCCTCTTCTTTTTCAACGCCTTCTTTAACTGGCTTTGGCGCTTCGTCTACTAACGCTTTTGCTTCTTTCAGGCCAAGACCTGTAATTTCACGAACTACCTTGATAACGCCAATCTTTGCTGATCCGACACTTTCAAGTACAACGTCAAATTCTGTTTGTTCCTCTTCAACAGCTCCGCCAGCTGATGCTGCTCCAACCATTACCGGCGCACTTGCTGACACTCCAAATTTTTCTTCTGCCGCTTTCACCAGTTCGTTCAGTTCAGTTACCTTCATATTTTCAATCGCTTCAATAATTTGTTCAATTGTCATTTACGACACCTCCATAAAATTTCTTGTTTTTAGAAAACACATTTTTTGTAACAACAGAATAATCTTTTCAATCCCTAGCTGGCTTCCTCCTGCTTGTCGGCAATAGCCTGAATCAGATAAGCAAAGTTTGCAACCGGAGAGTTGATGCTTCCAAGAAACTTTCCGATAAGAACTTCTTTTGATGGGATCAACGCCAATTCTTTCACTTTCTCTTCATTAAAATACTCACCTTCAACAATGCCAGCTTTTAATTCAAGCGCTTTGTGGTCTTTGGCGAATTCGCTGCCGATTTTAGCTGCCGTTACCGGATCCTCATATCCAAATGCAATTGCATTCGGGCCTGTCAAAGCCTCTTTAATTTCTCCCATTCCCGCCACATCAGCAGCTCTTTTTACAAGTGTATTTTTATATACTTTGTAATCAATTCCTGCTTCGCGGAATTTTGTTCTCAGCTCTGTCACTTCTTCAACAGTAAGTCCGCGATAATCAAACAAAATTGCTGATGCTGAGTCATTCAACTTCTGGGCAATCTCTTCAACAACCGCTTTCTTTCTTTCAATGGCTTTCGACATACATGTGCACCTCCTTTTAATTTGTTGCTGCTTTTACGAAACAAAACCTTCGTCTACCGGACAGACGAAGGCCTTTTTCTCTATTTCGAAAAAGCCTCGGCAGGTTATTTAAACAGCTTTGCTGTCCCTGCGGTCTACGGCAGAATATCCATATTTATTGTTGATGATTACATCACTTTAGTAGGATTGATCCGTATTCCCGGACCCATGGTGGTTGTCAACGTGATGCTTTTAAAGTATTGACCCTTTGAAGCAGCCGGTTTTGCTTTAACAACCGCATCCAGCAGCGCATTCAAGTTTTCTTTCAATTTATCTTCTTCAAAGGATTTTTTACCTACCGGCACATGAAGAATATTCGTTTTATCCAATCGATACTCTACTTTTCCGGCTTTAATCTCTTCTACAGCTTTTTCAAGTTCGAATGTCACAGTGCCAGATTTTGGGTTAGGCATTAATCCTTTAGGCCCAAGAACTCGTCCCAAACGTCCTACAACACCCATCATATCCGGTGTTGCTACGACAACATCAAATTCAAACCAGTTGTCTTTTTGAATTTTTTCGACCATGTCTTCAGCGCCAACATAATCCGCACCTGCTTTTTCAGCTTCGGTTGCTTTCTCTCCTTTTGCAAAAACCAGGACTCTCTTTGTCTTGCCAGTACCATGCGGCAAGACAACAGCACCACGAACCTGCTGGTCTGCGTGTCGGGAGTCAACTCCCAGTTTTGCATGCAATTCGACAGTTTCATCAAACTTTGCCGATGGCAGTTGCTTGAGAACTTCAACCGCTTCATTGATACCGTGTTGTTTGTCTCTGTCAAAAGCTTTCATTGCGTCTTGATATTTTTTTCCTCTTTTTGGCATTATCTTAACCTCCCTGTGGTTATATCGACTCTCAGAGTCTCCCACCGCTTTATTACTCTTCCACTTCAATTCCCATACTTCTGGCTGTACCAGCAATCATGTTCATTGCATTTTCAACGTTCGCAGCATTCAAATCAGGCATTTTCAATTCTGCAATTTCTTTAAGCTGCGCTTTCTTGATTTTTCCAACTTTGGTTTTGTTGGGTTCTCCTGAGGCTTTGTCCAGGCCAACTGCTTTTTTTATCAAAACGGCAGCTGGTGGTGTTTTAGTAATGAATGTGAAGGATCTGTCCGCATAAACCGTTATGATGACCGGGATAATCAGACCAGCCTGTTCTGCCGTTTTTGCATTAAACTCTTTACAGAATCCCATGATGTTAACGCCGTGCTGTCCCAGTGCCGGACCAACTGGTGGTGCCGGAGTTGCCTTCGCTGCAGGGATTTGCAGTTTGATTTGACCAACTACTTTTTTCGCCATTTTTCCACCTCCTCCATCATGATTAATCACATCAGTAAAGACTGACTCATCTTATAAAGTCTCCACTTGGTGAAACTCAAGTTCCACCGGAGTTTCCCGGCCAAACATATTAATTAATACTTTAAAAGTTTGTTTGTCCATATTAATTTTGACAATACTTCCAATGAAGCTCTCAAAAGGACCGCTCACTACACGCACGGAGTCACCTTCTTTAAAGTTAATTTCCTGTCGCGCCACTTCGACACCCATGTTTCTAATTTCTTGCTCCGTCAGGGGAACAGGCTTAGAACTGGGTCCCACGAATCCGGTTACGCCCCTGGTGTTGCGCACCAAATACCAGGACTCATCTGTCATAACCATTTTGACGATGACATATCCCGGGTATAATTTTGTTTCCTTGATTTTTTTCTTACCATTTTTAATCTCAACTTTTTCTTCCATGGGTACATTAACTTCTTCAATAACATCTTCCATGCCTCGGTTTTCCACCATTTTTTCAATGTTAACCTTCACTTTGTTTTCATGGCCGGAATATGTGTGTACCACATACCATTTCGCTTCTTCTGCCATATGCCTGCAGGCACCGCCGTCGACGATAACCCGATTCCCCCCTTTTATCCACAAACGCCGAATATTAAATGGTTATCAGATGATTAAATTTAATCCGAAACCAAAAATCGTATCCAGCAGCCATAGGATCACAGTGGCAATTGCACATACGACTACCACGACGCCCGTATGATTCTTAAGCTCTGCCCGCGTTGGCCAATGAACTTTTTTCAGTTCGGCTTTGGAACTCTTGAAGTATTTTCCCATGGACTGGGATTTCTTTTGTGGTGCTGTTGTTTGGGTCGCCATTACGCATCACATCCTTTTTTGTATTTCTTTTGTGGCCAGGTTACTTGGTTTCGCGGTGTAAGGTGTGGATCCTGTCATGTTTGCAGTATTTTTTCAGTTCCATGCGATCCGGATTATTCTTTTTGTTTTTTGTTGTATGATAATTCCTTCTTTTGCATTCAGTGCAAGCCAACGTCACTTTAACTCTCATTCATTCACACCTCCCTGCTCACAATTCCTATCTTAATTTAAGTCTATAAACATGCCATGTATAAACCAGCATCCGACTCTTTAACTGGTAAAATATATCATATTTATTCTTTGCTGTCAACAAAATGCAGTTTTTTTAACTCGATGATCTTCCATAATGCTCCGAAATAAAGGATCAGGCTTTGCCTGACCCTTTATGGAAACCGAAATGGCGAGTGCAGTACGTGCTATTCGTGGATGTCGGCAACAACGCCGGCACCTACAGTTCGGCCACCTTCTCGAATCGCAAATCGAAGTCCTTCTTCAACGGCAATCGGAGAAATCAATTCAATATCCATGGCGATGTTGTCTCCTGGCATTACCATCTCTACACCGTCCGGTAACTTAATGCTGCCGGTTACGTCCGTTGTTCTGAAGTAAAACTGTG
>SLLE01000136.1 GCA_007134225.1 Tindallia sp. | reverse complement strand
ACTGCAAAGGAAGGTGTCTATGAAAAATACCTACGGACTGGATCATGTTGATCTGAAGATCATCAAAATTTTGCAGCGTGATGGCCGGACCCCCAATACGGATATCGCCCGGTCATTGGACGTTTCAGAATCAACGGTTCGTAACCGTATTGCCCGGCTTATTGAAAACGATGTAATCCAAATCGTCGCAGTGGCCGACCCGTTCAAACTGGGACTGGATATCGCCGCTTCCATTAAAATTCACGTGGATATTCAAAAGGCGGATCACGTGGCAACCGAGCTGAAAAAAATTGAAGCTCTCTGGTATATTACCTTGGCTACCGGGGCTTCAACGTTCAACGCCGAAGTGTACGTTAAAAACATCAGCGAACTGCAGTCCCTCCTGAAAAATCAAATCTGGAAGATCGACGGCGTCACCCATACCGATACATCTGTGGTGATGGATTATCTGAAAAGAGAGTATGGATGGGATTTTTAATGCGCGAACTATTTCCTTAGCAAACAAAAAACTATAACAATTCCCCTCTGGCATCAAAAAACCAGGGCGGAAACTGAATGGCGCCGGAAACTTTCTCCAAAACACCATCCCTTAGCGGTATCAGCTGAAGATATTCTTCCTCAAAACCAAAGGGCAGGTAAACACCTTGCGGTACCGCCGGCTGAAAACCGAAGCGGCTGTAATAGTTTGGATCTCCAATGACAATCATAACCGGGTAATCCGTTTTGGATGCTTCTTCCACCGCTTTTCGGCAGAGAACCTGACCGATACCTTTGCGCTGAAATTGAGGCAGGACAGACACCGGAGATAAGATTAACGCCGGAATCATGCTGTTTTTTCCGTCTATGGCCACCTCTGACACCATAATGTGACCAATGATTTTTCCATCAAGTTCTGCCACCAGCGCCAACCCAGGAATGTATCCGTCGCTGGTACGAATCGCCTCCACCAGCTGCCATTCTTTGCCAGCACTAAAAGGCATGGGATCAAAGGCCTCCTGAATCAGCTGTCGAATCGCTGCATACTCTTCTTTCGTTTCCGGCCTTACGGTCAGTTGATTTTTGAATTTCCGGTCTTCCATAACTGTCGCCCCCTTCCATTCCATCTTTTTACGATCCGATTATTTTTTTCAGGGCATCTTCCCAGGACATTCTGATCTGGTCGCCGCTCTCAAAATCTTTTAACGCCACCAAATCATCCTGTACTTCCTCATCCCCAACTAAAACTACCCAGGGAATCCCTTGTTTGTTCGCATAGTTCATTTTTTTACCAATCTTTGTATCTTCCAAAAATACTTCCGTGATAATCCCGGCATCCCGAAACCGTCTGGCCACTGCCGCACAGGTTTCCAGGGTATCGCCAATTGGGACTACCAACAACTGCGTCAAAACACTTTGCTTCATTTCTCCCAGGAGCCCAGCTTCGCTCAACTGATAGAAGAGCCGGGTCAATCCGATGGAGATTCCTACTCCGGGCAGTTTTTCCTTCGTATAATGCTCCGCCAGGTTGTCATACCGACCGCCGGAACAAACCGAACCGATTTCCGGATAGTTTTTCAGCAATGTTTCATAAACCGTTCCGGTATAGTAGTCAAGCCCCCGAACAATGGTCAGATCCAGGCTGAAATGTTCCTCCGGAACCCCAAAGGCACGGATCAGCCGGGTAACGCTTTCCAATTCGCGAACACCGGTCTGATAAAGTTCGTTCTCGATCCCGGCCTTTTTTAATCCTTCCAGAATTTCGTCATTGCTTCCCTTCAATTGAATGAAGCCAAAGACCGCATCAATGGCATCCTTTTCAAGGCCCTCATCCATCAGTTCCTTCCGGGTTTTCTCCGGACCAATTTTTTCAAGCTTGTCGATAGCCTTCAGAATTTCCGGCCGGCCAGCCAGTCCGTAATGCTGAAAGAGTCCATTCATCAGTTTTCGGTTGTTGATTCGAATGATAAATTCCGGTAGTCCCAGCTGTGTAAACACATCATTGATAATCGCCGGAATTTCTGCATCATTCACCACTTCCAGGCTGTTACGGCCGATAATATCGATGTCACACTGATAAAACTCCCGGAAACGGCCTTTCTGGTTCTTTTCGCCACGATACACTTTTCCGATCTGATATCGCCGGAAAGGAAAGGTAAGATTCGCCATATGCTGGGCAACGTAACGGGCCAGCGGTACCGTTAAGTCAAAACGCATGGCCACATCCGTATCGCCTTTCATAAACCGGTATACCTGTTTTTCTGTCTCACCGCCGCTTTTAACCAGCAGCACATCCGACCTCTCAATCACTGGTGTGTCCAGTGGAATAAAACCATATCGTTCATAAACCTCTTTGATGGTATCACGCATTTGATTGAACTTAATCTGTTCCGCCGGCAGCAGCTCCATAAAGCCGGGCAATGTCGACGGTTTAACGATTTTCTTTTTCTCAGCCATATGCCTTCCTCCCTGTTTTCCATTTAAAGATACCATCATTTTAACATTTGATGAGTAAATTGCAAGCAAAACCAAGCTGCAAAGGCAGGTTATAAAGAGGAGAGGGGACTTTAACCTATTCACCTGTTCTCTGCTTTTCCGTATTCCTGCGACAACATGGAAAGAATGTGCATCGAGCGGTAGCCATCTTCGTACTTTTTACACTCCCTTAGCGTTCCTTCAAAGACAAAGCCTTCAGATTCATAGAGTTTACGGGCTTTTGGATTGTCATCAAACACATCCAGCCACAGCCGGTGACATCCATAGGTCTCGAAACAAAGCTTTTTAATGAGGCGAACACACTGCCTTCCATAGCCTTTTCCTTTTATATCGATGGTGATTCGATCAAATTCGATGACATCGTGAGGGCTGGTCATGGAAGATAAAATAATGTAGCCAACCACTTTGCCATTTTTCTGGTCCTCCACCATAAAATGCCTCTCATCTTCGGATTGAATGGATTCCAGGTGCCTTTCCTTCGGCCAGTTATAAACATACCTGCGGTTCTCTTCATCTCTTTCGATGGCAATCACCCGCTCCACGTCCTCCGGCGTTGTTTCCCGAAGACGAATAAGTTCATTTTCGATGACGATCTTTGACATTCTTTATCGCTCCTTCCGGGGGTTGTTGATGCAAAGAAAAAACTCCGAGCCCTACTTCTCTTATACCCTTGAAACCGGTTTAGAAAAGACAGAAAATCGGAGTTATTTATTTCCACCAGAGGTCCTCCCGAAGACAATACTTTCTGTTGGGAGAAGCAGAGCAGCCTGTTTATCCCTTGACACAGATTTCCAGAGAATCGTCAAAGAAGTGCTCGATGCCATTATCTGTTACGTAGAAGGATGCATCCACTTCAAAACCAACATCATCCAGCCAAATACCCGGAATCAGATGAAGGGTCATGTTTTTCTGTACGACGGTTTTGTCACCAGGACGCACACTAATGGTTTGCTCGCCCCAATCAGGAGGATAGTTGACCCCGATGGAGTAGCCAATACGGGATTCTTTCACCAGGCCGGTTTTCGCAATGGTTTTTCGCCAGGTTTCCTCGATGTCTTCCACGAGCACGCCAGGCTTAATCATATCCAGTGCCGCCGCCAGTCCTTCCAAAACCGTTTTGCCGGTATCCTTCATCAGCTGGGGAGGCTCCTCGCCCAGATACATGGTTCTCGCAATAGGAACATGATAGTGTTTATAGACACCGCAAAGCTCCAGCAGAACAGCTTCATTGTTCTCATACTTCTTTTCCGTCCATGTAAGATGAGGGGTTTTTGTTGCCTCTCCCGCCATCATCAGCGGCACGATAGCCGGATAATCGCCACCGTATTCCGCCGTGCCGGAATACTGAGCTGCCGCGATTTTCGCTGCCACATCGCATTCCCGGACTCCGGGCGCTATTTCACGTTGAGCCGTTTTCATGACATTGGAAGCTATTTTTCCTGCGATTTGCATAAATTCAATTTCTTTGTCCGATTTCACAGCTCTGACCCAGTTGACCAAGACGTTGGCATCTTTAAACTTAGCATTGGGAAGGGATTTTTCCAGCTCCACATGAGCTCGGTGGGTGTAATAAAACTGGTCCATTTCAACCCCAATGATTTTTTTATCCCAGCCTCTTTCTTTGATAACATCCGCCATAAAATGCATGGGATGCTT
>SLLE01000044.1 GCA_007134225.1 Tindallia sp. | reverse complement strand
CTTTCCAACTTTCCAACTTTTAAATGCTGTCATTACGAAGTCAGTTTGCGAAAATCCGCCAAAGAATCCATCAGTCCCAACAGAGCAATTAATGTAATAATGGGACTTAACAACACCAGGATGATAAGCGACAGGATGCGGAACCACTTTGGCACTCTGGTGCGCTTAATCCAGTAGCTGATCAGGGAAATTCCCTGCATGAAAAATATCATAACAATCAGCAGCACCACATTGGCCACCATGCCCTCGGTGTTAAAGCTTTCCACATAACTGGTCAGCCAGGACAGAAGAAGCACCAGAAAGGATCCCATCACAACATGTCCAGGAAGTCTAAAATGACTGAATTCCGGTAATTTCTCCCGGTATGCTTCGCTTCTTCGCAGAACGGCAATCGTCAAATAATAGTTGATAAAAGAACCTAAAAGCGCCTGTACCATAATCAGTGCAGGAAAGATCAGCAACATGTAGTTGATCACTTCTTCCACCGCCACCGGCTCAATATTAAGTTGTTGAAGAGAGCCTGCCTGCTGCTCCAGCACGGATTCAAAAACCTGACCCAACTCTACTGCCAGTTGGATCCCACTGATCAGTGAAATCAGATAGATCAATAAAAAAGTGGCGGCAGCAGAAGCAAAAGCACCCGCAAAAATCACTTCATGCGGATTTTTGTTCCTCCGAATCCAAGAGCCCATGATCATGGTCATAGGTCCAAAAATAACAAAAATAAACAAACTGTATATAATACCGGTGAGGACACCAATAAGCAGGGCGGTAATGATGAAAGAAAAAAAGGCATATCGAGTGGCTCTGCGGGCAGCCAGCACCAAAAATGGTACCGGTATCAATACCAGTAGCATGGATAATAATGGAATGTAGAAGGTCCCAACCACAAAAATCGTTGTCATGGTGGCGATCATGGCCGCCTCGATCATGGCTTTCTGATGTTCTCTCTGCTCCACTGCAACTCGCTCCTCAAATAGTTGAACCCTGCCGCCTTAATGGTTTTTTTCCATGGAATAACTAAAAATGATGCTGCTTTTGGAGAGTATCTCTTCCACATTATAGAGCACCACCAGAAACTTTATGGTTTCTTCCACAGAGAGTGGGACGGCAGTTTCCTGGTTCTTGATTTTTTTCTTTGCTTTGTTGACATGATCTTCGATCTCTTCCAATCGATCGCTAAGTTTTTCGTCACTGTTTTCCAGTTCTTTCTCAACCTCTACCAGTTCCTCGTAAATGGCGATGAGTTCTTTTTCCATTGGTTGCATGATGCTACGCGAAACCCCTTTTTCCACAATCCCCATCAGGTTTTGTAAATGCTGGTTCATTTCTGAAATTAATTTAAAGACTAACATAACTTCTTTCATGCTCATTTCGCCATGCACACGAAGTTTTTCTTCTTTCTCCTGCAACTCAACAAATTTCTTGATCTCAGCCTGTCCTTCTTCAATATGATCTATCTCTGACTGCAAATCGTACAGACTTATGCTTTGCCGATGCATCAGTACACCCAGCATACGGTTCTGGGTCTTTATGATTTGCGGTGCTGCTTTTTGGATTTCCTTTAATGCCTGTCGATCGTAGGTCGGTGGCATAAGGAAATAATTAACCACCAGGGCAATACCCAATCCTAAACCGGTATCAAAGAGACGGCTAAGGGCATAAGCAATAGCACCGTCTCCTGCTTCCACAAAAACCGCCACAAAAACGATGCAGCTGATGACAACAGCTTCCGGTGTTTTGATAGCGTTCATCAACCAAATCAATGCCAGCACACCCACTCCTGCCAAAATCGGATTGGGTGGGAGCCAGATGGCAAGCACCATGCCAAAAATAGCTCCAATGGCTGTTCCTATCATTCGGTTGCGTCCCACCACCCAGGAATCAGAAATGGTGGGCTGCATACCAATCAGTGCAGCGATCGTCACAAAAAAAGGACTTTCCAGGTTCAGCAGTGCTACGGCAAAAAGGCCGATGGTGACGGCAATGCTTGTCTTGATGGTTCTAAGTCCAATTTTCATAGCGTTTTCCGACCCTCCATAGCTTTTAACAGCGTCACTTCATCCACGTATTCCAGATCTCCTCCTACGGGAATTCCATACCCGATTCGGGTAACTTTAATACCCATCGGCTTAAATAGACGGGCCAGGTACATGGCTGTTGCTTCTCCTTCGATGGTAGGGTTGGTGGCTAAAATAATTTCTTCCACTTCTTCGGCGCCAACCCGGTCTACCAGCTCTTTTATCTTGATGTCTTCCGGTCCAATGCCTTCCAGGGGAGAGATGGCGCCATGCAACACGTGATAAAGCCCTCTGTATTCCCTGGTTTTTTCCATGGCGACCACATCCCGCGGATCTTCCACCACGCATATGGTGGTAGCATCTCTTTTGGGATTGCTGCACATGGAGCAGGTTTCTGTATCGGTAAAGTTCGCACAGTGGGCACAGTAACGTATGTTTTTTTTTGCTTCAATAATCGCTTTGGCCAGTTGAGTAACCTCTTTGCCGTCCATGCTAATCACATGAAAAGCAAGACGTTGGGCCGTTTTTCGGCCAATGCCCGGCAGCCTGCTGAAAGCTTCGATCAACCCGGCGATCGGCGTTGTATATTCCTGCATTTACTTCTCCCCGCTTCTCATCTTATCGTCTTATCGTCTTTGCTTTTTTTCTGTTCTTACAATCCTGGTGGCATTCCCATTCCGCCGGTCAGTTTTCCCATCTCCTGGTTGACAGTTTCATCTGCTGTACGAAGGGCTTCGTTGACGGCTGCGATCACCAGGTCTTCCAGCATTTCTACATCGTCCGGATCTACCACTTCCGGTTTTATGTTGATGGCTTTTACTTGCTTTTTGCCACTTACCACAACATTCACGGCACCGCCACCAGCAGTGGCCTCAAACTCCCGACCTTCAAGTTCTTCCTGAAGCTCTGCCATTTTCTTTTGCATCTGCTGTGCCTGCTTCATCATTGCATTCATATCGGGCATGCCGCCCCCGCCACCGCCGCCAAACTTTTTTTTACCCATTATGTGGTCACTCCTTTTTATTCATTTTGTTTTATTTGATCGTTAATTTATTATAACACACCTGATACAGCAATTAAGAAAGAACAATTGAGAATGTAAAATTAAGGTATCACCCTAACCCGCCAGGGGAGAGGGGTTACTGCCTATCAACTGGTTTTCCTTACTCTTCCTCAATGATCTCCAGCAAATCCTCCGGCACGGCTTCTTTCAGCTGATCTTTTATCTGATTCTGCTTACTGCCGATATCCGGTTTTTGCTCTTCCAACAACCGGACTTTCACTCGAAGGGAATGGCCGGTCACCTCCTTCAGGAGGCGTGACATATAAGATCGAATATCTTCCCGGTCCAGTTTGCTGCAATGGAAGCTATGCTCCGAATCGAAGCCCAGAATCGCTGTGTTTTCTTCCAGCGCCACCAGTTGTCCTTCTCGTGCCATGGCCTGTATGGATGCCTTTTTGTCCATCTTCATTCGTTCCAGCACTTCCGGCCATTGTTGCTGCACCGTTTCCAGAGTGGCAGATGGATTGCCAGTGGCAGTTTCGATTTCCGGTCCTTTCGTTTCAAGTTTTGCCTGCTGTTTATCTTCTTGTGTTTTTTCGGTTTTCCGCTCTTCCATCTTTGATGCATCTGTTTTTCGCGGTGTGGATACCCCTTGTGTCACTTCTGCAGCTCGCTCCCGAGCAGCAGGCTTTTCTTCAACATGGGCCGCCAGTGCAATCATTCCGCTTTCCAGTAAAATATAAGGCTGCGCGGATCGCTTCATGGAAAACTCAATTTCTGCCATGGATCGAATCATCTCCGTAATCTGAAGGGCCGTAAAGGCTTCTGCCTGTAGGCTCAGTTTCATTCTTTTTGCCTCCGGCATGGCTTCCCAGCCTTCCACTTTGGCTTTCAGCGATGCCATCAGCAGCCATCGGAAATGCTTCATTAAATCCGACAAAAGTTGTTTCATGTCTTTTCCCTCCAGATAGAGGGATTGAAGGAGCTGGGCCACTTTCAGCGGTTCTTTTTCTGCAATGTGATCTGCCATCTGGAACAGAAGGTCTTCATTGATACTTCCCAGCACTTCGATCACATTTTCGTAGGTTAATTCTCCGGGATGGTAGGCAATGCATTGATCCAGAATGCTTAGAGCGTCCCTCAAAGCACCCTCCCCATTAATGGCTACCGTTGTCAGAGCCCCGTCATCACAGGCCATGTCCAATGAGTGACAGATGGTTGCCAGTCTATTTTTGATTTCTCCCATGGAAAGGGGCTTAAAGGTGAAGCGCAGGCAACGGGATAAGACTGTTGCCGGTATTTTATGAATCTCGGTTGTCGCCAACACAAACACCACATGGTCCGGCGGCTCTTCCAGGGTTTTCAGCAGTGCATTAAAAGCACCGGCGCTCAGCATGTGCACCTCGTCTATAATATATACCTTATATTTTCCCTTTATGGGTGGATATTTAACGTTTTCCCGAATTTCCCGGATATGATCCACGCCATTATTCGAGGCCGCATCAATCTCCATCACGTCCATCAACTGCTCTGAAAGGATTCCCCGGCAAACTTCACACACATTGCAAGGGTTGCCGTCATGAGGACTCAGGCAATTGATAGCTCTGGCAAAAATTTTAGCCGTGGAAGTCTTTCCCGTTCCCCGGATCCCTGAAAACAGATATGCGTGAGAAATGGAGTCCGCTGCTATTTGGTTTTTCAGCGTTCGTACAATATGCCCCTGTCCCATTAGTTCTTCAAAAACTTCCGGCCTCCACTTTCGGTAAAGTGCTTTATAGCTCATGGTTTATCACCCCCTTTATATCTGGTTCAGCGTTTCTGTGGTTCCAAAGACGCTGGGCATCATATTATTGAGCCAGGGAAGCAAAGCAGACTGACGAAGTGCTTCCGCCACTGCACCCTGGGCATTGGCTGCCGCAAAAGGCGTCAGCAGAATGGTCATCAGCCAGATCACAATGAAACCCCGGATCACGCCGGCGACCAGACCGCCTGTGCGATTGGCCATGTTCAGCAATGGCAGTTTGAAAAAGCCATTTAAAAGCAGTCCTGCCAAATAAACCAGCTGCTTGATCACCAAAAATACCAGGATGAAGGAAAAAAAGGACAGAAGAAAGTGAAGCAATGCTTCTGTCGCCTGTGCCAGCATCCAGTCTTCTGCCAGACTCATGGCGCTATCCAGGCCATCCATGGCAGCATATTCAGGAATCCACTCCTGGACGACAGAAGGCACCGGCAGTTGATGCCAAAGATCCTGCATGTTTTCTTCCGTTAAATGACTGGTTTGTGGTCTTTCCCAGCGTGATTCCAGGTATCCATACACCCATTCTCTGATGGGTTCGACCATGGATGGTGTTTCCATCCACCGTTCCATCACCAAATGGCTGTATTGCCGCGCCGCCCAATATCCGACAATATAGCTGGCCAGACTGGCAATGGTAAGAATCAACCCCCGGCTATACCCTCGAAAAAGGTTCCAGGCAACGATCACGATGATGGCAACATCTATCCAGTTCATCCCTTCACCTCATTTCATAAAAAAGAATCTCTCCACGGGTTTGCAGGGCAATGACATCATGATCCAGCACAAACCCTTTTTCAATATCCCGGGAAATATGATGTTCGGCAATAAGCTCCAGCCGGTGGTTGTACAGTTTAAGCTGTCGTGCGTTATAGAGCAGAATATACTGCTGATTGGCGTCCATTCCCAAAACGTCCATCTGTGTGGCCGCTTCCCGTCTTTCTTTCCCGTCTGCAGACAAAAAGCTGATCATCCCCCGAATCTCTTCTTCCAGTTCCTGATCCGGTTCCAATTGATCACGGCGATGGATCAGCACCCAACCCTTTCCAGTGTATTTTTTTAGATAAAAAGGGTCTATGGACTGTTCTTCCAGTGTTTCCCTCTCTTCTGTCATCACTTGTAGTTTATCATCAAAAAGGATCGACAGATGCTGATTTTCGTATTGTATATCAAAAATAAGCTGCTGCGGAAATGACCAGGAAGATTCCAGCACACCCTGCAGGTCAGTTTTCAGCAGCACGGATTCGTATCCCTGAGAACCAGTTTCCAGCATGCTCAGCAGCACCCGGTTTCGGGAAGAGTGAACGGAACCAGTTAGTACGTGAGCTTTCGGCAATAACATGTTCCCCATGACCCTGCCCTGAGGGTCCAGCACCGTAAAAGGCATCAACTGCTCTTCTTCCGGATGCCATATCAGCATATAATGTTCCGAATCGCTGACCATCCATTCCACTGAACGGTTAAAGGCCTGCTGATATAACATATGACCCTCTTCGTTGAGGGATAGCAAATATCGCGGCGAATTCTCCAAAATGGTAATTCGATCTCTTTTCTGAACAGAAACATGTGCCAGATTCTCGGTTCCCAATGTCCAGTCATGTTGCCCTGATTGATGAAAATACCGGATTTCTGCGTTTCTCACAACATAAACACCAGCGGGAGCGCGACTGATTTTCCAGTTGCCGCTATAGGGAATGGCAACCTCCCGCTGCAAAAATAACTGCTGATCCCCTGCGAGGATGGTTCGCTGCAAAAATCGGACCGTCCAGGGGCTGCTCAGCAGCAGCATGATAAAGATAATAAGCAGCAATTCTATCCATCGTTTCCTTGTTTTTCGTTTTTCCTTCAAAAAAAACCCTCCCGGTTTTCAAATGCTTTTACCAGGCATCATCAGATTCAGTTTTCCAGAGATGACCCTTGCTTCGATTTGTTTTTCCTGATGGATCTCACCATCCATGTTCATGGCACAGGCCTGTCCCTGAACAGTGAGTGTAACCCTTCCCGTCTGGCAGTACAGGATCTCTTTAAACCGAAGATGCTTTCCTATAAAAACTGTTGGAAACAGGGTCAGTATCTTGATGCGGCTCATCGGCTTTAAAAGGCAGAGATCCAGTTTTCCATCCACCAGAGAAGCCTTGGGGCAGATTTTCATTCCGCCTCCGTAGTAAGCCCCATTGCATAGAGCCAAAAGCTGTCCTGGTCCCTGATAAGCTCCATCGTCCCAGGTCAATTGGTATTGATATGTCTCCAGCCGAAGAACCTGTTTGATCAAGGATAAAATATAGATCACTTTCCCGGGATAACGGCCTTTCCACTCATTTGCCTGGTTGGCAATGGCTGCGTCTAATCCGGTGCTGAAAAAATTCAAAAAAAAGCGTTGGTTTACTTCCCCGTAATCCACCATCTGAGGCGTTCCGGCCAGCATGGTTTCCACTGCCGTTTTCCAGTCCGTAATACCAAGCATCCGACAAAAATCATTGCCGGTGCCTGCCGGAATAAGGGCCAGTGGATATTCTCCAATGGCCATCCCATTCAGCACTTCGTTGTAGGTGCCGTCACCGCCAATCACTGCCAGTAAGCCAACCTCTTCCGGTTTCAGCTGTCGCGCCAGCGTTTCTGCATCACCGGTTTTTTCCGTAAAATGGTACCTGCAGTCCACCTGACGCTGGCGAAGGTATTCTTCCATTTGCTGTTGCACCTTCCGGCCTTTCCCGTTGCCGGCGTTGGGGTTCACGATGACATGACAGTTTTTCACGATTTTCCTCCGGAAACCTGATGTTTTTCCCGGGCAATCCGAATGGCTTCCACCTCTTCAACAGACAAATGCTGTTCTGAAACCCCTCGACGGATGGCTTTGGCGTAGCTGGTAGACTCGTACCGACCATGAATCCCGGTAAGCACCACCCCGTCCAGATGATCATCCAAAATGGCGACGGAGTAACTCAGGCTGCTCCCAATATCATCAAAGGCATTATAGCGCATGACGCCTATTCGCTGCACACAATTCTTCAAGCTCTTTTCAATTTCACCCATTCTTTCCGTATGGTCTTTCGCCGCCTGGTGATGGTTTTCCATGGCTTTTTGCTGATCCAACAGGATTTTTTCAATGTTTTCTCCCTGAGTACCCTTCATCAGCTGTTTAAATTTTTTCTTAAAAGATAACAAGTTAATCCAGAGCTCCAGTACAAGGATTAGCACTAGCAGCAATGCCGCCAAGCTGATGCCCAAATACATTTCCACTTGTCCGCCAAATAATTGATTCCAGTTTATCATCCGCGTTTTCCCCTTTTATCTTAATTAGAAATCGCTGGCCAGCTGGTTCACTGCTGACAAGGCCTGATCAATCTCTTCTTTTGTGGTAAAATAGCCGGGACTGAAGCGAATCGCTCCAACCGGGAAAGTTCCAATGGTTTGATGAGCCAGTGGAGCACAATGAAGGCCGGCACGCGCTGAAACACCATACAATTGATCCAGCATATAATTCAGCTGCGTTTGATCCAGGTCGCGAATCGCGAAGAGAATGACTGAACCCTGCTGATCGATGCTTTCCGGCCCATAAAGGCGGATCCCTTTAATCGAAGAAAGGCCTTCCTTCAATTGAAGGATATGCTTTTTTTCATGTTCCCGCACGGCTTCGACAGTTTCTTTCAACAGAAATTCAATGCCTGCTTTAAGGCCTGCCAGGCCGTGAGCATTCTGAGTTCCACTTTCATATCGATCCGGAACCGTCAGAGGTTGCTGCAGGTTTTCAGATTCGCTTCCGGTTCCACCCTGTTTCAGCTCCTGCAACACAACGCCAGGCTTCATGTATAAAAATCCGGTGCCCTGGGGTCCCAGTAATGCTTTATGCCCCGGCGCTGCCAGTAAATCCGGATTCATTTTTTCGATGTGATAAGGAATGCTGCCTGTGGACTGGGACGCATCCACCAAGGATAGAAGCTGATGTTCACGCGCCAGCTTTACCATTTCTTCCACCGGCTGAATACTTCCTGTCACATTGGAGCAATGAGTTATAACCAGCATTTTGGTGTTAGGCTGTAACGCCTGACGTACATCCGACAAGCTGACCAGTCCGGTTTTATCAGCTTTGAGAAGGCTTGTCTCAATGCTCTGCTTTTTCAGTGTTTCCAGAGGCCTCAAAACAGAGTTGTGCTCCATGGAAGTCGTGATGACATGATCGCCTGGCTTCAACGCCCCTTTGATAGCCAAGTTTAAGGCTTCTGTTGCGTTAAGTGTGAAGATCACCCGTAATGGATCTTCTATCCCCAGCAACCGGGCCAGCTTTTGTCTTGTGTCATACATTATACGGCTGGCTGCCAGTCCACCCTGATGTTCAGAGCGACCTGGATTTCCACCAATCGTTTCCATCTGACGCACCACTGCTTCCACCACCGTTTTAGGCTTTGGAAAGCTGGTAGCCGCATTATCCAAATAAATCATTGGTTTCACTCTTTCTATCACAAGCGTTATTCATTGGCATCCAGCACATCCAGGATGCGATTCAAATCTTCCTGGCTGTAATATTCAATCTCTATTTTTCCTTTTTTCCCACTGTGAGAAATATTGACCTTGGTACTAAAGAAATCCCTGAGACGGGATTCCACCGCCAGTACTTCCGGATCTTTTGGTTTGCTTTTGTTTTTAGGCTTTTCTTTTCTTTTTTTGTTTTCCTGGCGAACCAGTTCTTCTACCTGGCGGACATTCAGTTTTCCATCCCGAATCCGATTCGCCAGTTTTTCCTGAAGCTCTGGATCAGAAATGCCAAGCAGCGCCCTCCCCTGGCTTCCGCTAAGTTGACCATCTTTAACCATTTGCTGGACCGGCTCGTGCAACTGTAACAGCCTTAAGGTGTTTGCCACGTAAGAACGGCTCTTTCCCAAAGCCTCCCCAAGGGTGCTGTGGCTAAGCTGATATTCTTCCATCAGGTACTGATAGGCGTTGGCTTCTTCAATGACCGACAGGTTTTCACGCTGAAGGTTTTCGATGAGGCCCACTTCATAAAGTTCCCTGTCCGAATACTCTTTCACAATACACGGGATTGTTTCCATGCCAATCTCCCGAGCTGCCCGCCACCGGCGTTCTCCCACGATGATCATATAGCCTTTATTCTTTTTCGCCACTAAAATTGGCTGAATCATTCCATGCTGCCGAATAGATTGTGCAAGTTCTGCCAGCGCTTCCGGATTGAAGACTTTTCTTGGCTGATTCTCATTGGGGTATACTTCTTCCCGCGATATCATTCGAATTTGATCTTTTTCTGTCGATGCGCTTTCCTGATCAACATCCTGCCAATGCGGAATTAATGCCTCCAGCCCTTTTCCCAAACCTCTTTTTTTTGACTGCCCCGCCATTAAAAATCGCCCTCCTCCAGATCGATAAACTCCTCTGCCAGCTCCATAAACGCTTCTGCCCCTTTGGACCGCGGGTCGTAATACATCACAGGCTGTCCATGGCTGGGTGCCTCCGCCAGTCTTATATTCCGGGGAATTACCGTTACATATACCTTCCCACGAAATACTTTCTTTACCTGCTCCACTACCTGAATGGAAAGGTTGGTTCTTCCATCAAACATCATTAAAACCACGCCCTGAATCGTCAGGTTGGGGTTCAGGTTTTTCTTTACCATCTGATAGGTGTCCATCAGCTGGCTAACCCCTTCAAGCGCATAATACTCGCACTGAATGGGAATCAAAATCCGATCCACCGCCGCCAGGGAGTTAATGGTTAAAAGTCCCAGAGAGGGTGGGCAATCTACAAATATATAATCATAATCTTCCTTGATGGTCTGCAATGCATTTCGCAAAACGCTTTCACGGCGTTTTATCCCTGTCAGTTCCACTTCCGCCCCCGCCAGTTGAGTGCTGGAGGGCAGCAGGTCCAGGTTTTCATATTCCGTTGGAATGATCACATCCCGGATGTTCATTTCGTTAATGAGTACGTCATAAATGGTATGTTCCAGGCTCTTTTTATCAATACCAAATCCACTGGTGGTATTTCCTTGAGGATCGATATCGACGACACAGATTTTTTTTCCTTTTGAAGCCAGTGCTGCACTTAGATTTACATTCGTGGTGGTTTTACCCACGCCACCTTTTTGATTAAAAATCGCAATGGAACTGCCCATTTCTTGACGCCTCCCTGCTGGAATTAATAATGCCCTCCCGAAAACTCACTTGTCTGAGTTGCTGTCGAGGAACTGACCAGATGCTTATGCAGACGGTTAACAAAACCGCCTGCGGTGGTTTTGTCGTTGGTCAGCCTGCGCCCTTTAGGGTGTTGGTCAGCCTGTGCCCCGTGGGTAGAAAATCAAAGATTGCTAGTGGATAATTAAGTTCAAGTTCGTCAAACAAGACTCAGAACAAAGACCGTAAGTGCCTGTGGGCTTAAACAGCAGGGGTTCCTGATCTTCCCCTCGGATCGCTCTTTTGAAGTTCCAAAAGATGGCGTTTCCCAACCAGCCAGCTATGCTGATCAGGGCAGAAGGACTGTTCTAGGACTTGCAAAGACAATGCCTGACCCATTGTTGTCAAAAGAGCGAGGCGAAGGACAGAATCGGAGACCCTGCTGTTTGAGCGTTTTTAAGCGAGTTCAGGGGCTCCCTGGCCTGAGCTGAGCTCGATACCCCTTTGTAGCCGGGCTTGCCCCGGCGAGGGTTAGGCGTCTGAGCCAGTCCCTACACAGTCCGCTCGGCCCGCCGTCTTCGCCCCTTCGCGTCCTTCGCAGTTAATCGCTTTTAATATTTTGAACTTCGAACAACTGAAAACTTTCGTTAACGGTACTATCTATTCTACCATTTTTCACGCCATCGTGAAATTGAAATCCGTAAAAAACCGGGAATATAACTATTTTACCATGCTTTGTTTCATGTGAAACAAAGAAACCACGCCGGGCAGCGTGGTTTCTTTGTTTTATCGTTATTGAGGTTTGTTATTCCGCAGTGGTGGGATCGATCATTTTCTTTACTTCTGAAATTTTATTCGCTGGGAATCCGCCTGTGTCTGCGTGCTTTTTGACCGTTGCTTCATCCGGTGCAATGTATACGCAGTACAGTTTATTATCCGTTACATAACTTTCAAGCCATTGAATCCCTGTTCCCATGTCACTGAGAATTGAACAGGATTTCTGGGAGATTCCCTGCATTTCCTCTGATGTCAGTTTTCCTGCGTTAGGTATTTCTCTTTCAATAATATACTTTGGCATTAACCATTCTCCCTTCTTCTTCGAACTTACAAATTGGGCTCATCTTAATGGTTCTACAAAAGCAGATGCATGTCTTGCATTACATCTGCCATTGTATCACGAATTCACTCCAAAATACCATACAATTATTCTTAAAAATTAATAACAATTGCTCTATTGAATTCTTTTTTTCCTGTGTTCTCCTCATCACAATTGTTCGATGCTTCCGGTAGAGAGATTCTGAATCTTGTCTCCCATGACTTCTTTCAAAATTTGGAAAGAAGCCTTTCCGGTACAATGTCCCGTATAGTAAACCGTATCCGTCTTCACCAGTGCTTCTCCAATCCGACGAACCGTTTCAGGATCTTCATCTGTGCCTGATGAATGATTATGAAGATGAAAGCCGCTGATGACAAAGTCCGGAAAATCGCCATACAAGGACAGGTATTGATCAACAATATTCACAATCCCGTTGTGAGCACATCCGGCAAGTAAAAAATACCTTCCTTTGTCCCGTATTACCAAGTTTTGTTCATGAACAAATTTATCCGGAGCCAAGGCTGTGTTTTTTTCCTTGAACAACACTTGATTTCCTTTCGGAAAAAATTTTCTTCCGCTGACGCCAGCAAAAATTTCCAGGGCATCGCTGATTTTTTCTCGCTCTCCTGTCAGTTTTATCTGAGGGTGCTTCTCCAAACTCTTATCCATCCCAATATATTTGGTTTCTCCATCAGGCTTTTGAGCATAATAATTCTCAAAGCCATGAGCGCTGACATATATTGTTGCCTGATGGTTTTTTGTTAAGAAGTGTTTCAGTCCTCCTCCATGATCATAGTGGGCATGGGATATCACCACGGTATCCACCGCCGTCAAATCCACCTGCATTTTCGCCGCATTCTCAGCATAGAGTGAGCTTTCGCCTACATCCATTAGAATCCGGTGATCCTTGGTCTCCAAGTAAAGGGACAGACCGTGCTCGCCCCGAAAATCATCCGATACAACCGTGTTTTCCACCAGGGTTTTAAGAATCATGGGCTGATTTCCTTTCTTTCTCTTCCAGGACTATATAGTGCCTATCCGGTTAAATGGAAAAATGCGAAACATCACCTTGCCAATAATTTCTCCCTGATCCACCAGGCCGACTTCCTCACTGCGGCTGTCCAAACTCCGATTTCGATTGTCTCCCATGACAAAGACCGCCCCTTCCGGAATGGTTATTTCAGTATTGCCATAAAATTCCGCTTCTTTCAGGTACGTTTCTTCAATTTCCTGCCCGTTGACATAAAGGATGCCGTTGTTGATGAGAAGCTCGTCCCCTTCACTGGCAATGACGCGCTTGATAAGGATTCGATCGTCCGGCAACGTTGACTCGAATAAGATAATATCGTCCTGTTCCGGCAGCTCTCTCCAGTAAGCCAAGCGAAAAGCGATCACCATATCCCGGTCATGGAAAGTAGGCTCCATGGAGGGTCCCACCACAAAAGCCGGTGTGATCACCCGGGTAATCAGAAAAGCCAAAATCATGGCCAGCCCTATTGTTTTTATCCATTCAACGACTTCTTTCATCCAAGGGGATGATTTATTTTCGGCAGCTTGTTCATTCATGGTAACACATATCACCTGTTTCTTTAAATTAATATCGGTGGCTGTATGGCTATATAACGATTTCTAATCTATCATGCCATAAAACGGTATAATGCGCAAGATGCAGTGTTGCCCGGAGCTGCTTGCGTAGAATCATTACTGATAAAAATCCATTCAATTTATCCTTTTAATAGTTCTAACTCTTTTGTTTGAATACTGTTTTGATAACTATTGTGAATATATGGCTTCATACTAAATCCAATAATAGCTGCTATAAAAATTATGCTAGCAGCTATTATGAATGCTAAGTTATATGAACCTGTAGCATCTGCAATTATTCCACCTGCCAAAGGCCCTCCTATTCCAGACAATAAAAATGCAGAAAATATTAATCCGTAGTTTGCACCTAAATTTTTTGTTCCATAGTAATCACCGCAAGCTGAAGGAACAATAGAAGCCATAGCACCATAGGTGAAGTAAATAATTACGACACCAAATATTAAGGTAGGAAAACTTCTAAAAAATTTGAAAAATAATAAAATTGTACCTTGCAGTGTATATAAAATCATAACTGTTTTTCCGCGCCCTAACTTATCTGAAATTGCTCCTGAAATTGGTCTGCCTAATGCATTGGCAATAGCTCCTATAGCAACTAAAATAAATCCTAGATTACTGCCAAGCTGTATTGATGTAATTCTGGATAAATGTCCTATAATCATGAGCCCGCCAAAAGCTCCTGCAAAGAAAATGAACCATAGCTGATAAAACTGACGAGTTTTAACCATATCTGTCCAATCTAAATCCACTATATTTTTCTTTGAGTTATCGGATGACTGTATTGGTTGAACTGGTTCTCTAATAAATTGAGCTAAAGTTACAACAATAATTAAAAAAGAAATGCCTAAAATTTTAAAAGCATTGAATACTCCAAAGCTATTAATTAAGAAGTTGGCTAATGGTGCACTGTAGAGTGTAGATAACCCAAATCCTGCAATTACAATTCCGGTGATAAGCCCTTTTTTTTCGGGTGGAAACCATTTGATAGCTGCAGGGGTTGTACATGCATATCCTAAACCTATTCCAGAACCAACTAATATGCCAAATGAAAATATAAGTCCTGTAACGGAAGTTAAATACCCCGCAAGGATTAATCCTAACCCTGTTAAAACACCTCCAAAAGTAACAACTTTTCTGGGTCCAATTTTATCTTGTATCCTACCTGCAGGAATCATTGCCAATGCAAACATTCCAAGAGCAAAACTATAAGGAAGAGAAGCTTGAGTTGTAGACCAATCTTGCATATCTGTTAAATTTTTAGAAAAGATGCTCCATGCGTAAAGGACACCAAATGCTAAGTTTATACCTGTACCTGAAAATACAACAATCCAACCTTTTTTGCTTGAATTCATTTAATAACCTCCATTATAATTTTGTTTAACAAAACATTATAATTTTAATAATATTTAATTAAACTTTAGCCTGTAAATTAAGACTCTAAATTGAACCTGCT
>SLLE01000020.1 GCA_007134225.1 Tindallia sp. | reverse complement strand
TTAAAAGCTACAGAGAAGAAAGTGGTTACGAAATCTACGGGTATTGCCTTATGAATAACCACATTCATTTATTAATCAAAGAGGGACGAGAAGAACTGAGCACCGTCTTTCGAAGAATCGGGGCCAAATATGTCTACTGGTATAACAGGAAATATAGCCGAAGAGGTCATTTATTCCAAGATCGGTATAAATAAGAGCGAAGTCGTCGAAGATGACGGTTATCTACTAACGGTACTGAGATACATCCATCAAAATCCCCTTAAGGCAGGCATTGTCAAAAACATCAAACAATATCCATGGAGCAGCTATCGGGGATATATTGACCAGGAAGACATCTGTGAAACAGCGTTTCCACTAAGTGCTTTTCCGAAGGACAGTAAAAAAGCCATATCATTATTTAAAAGCTTTCATGCAAAAGAGAATAATGACCATTGCTTGTACTACATGCACAAAAGAACCGTCCCCTTGTTGTGGATGATAAATATGGAGAAAACATTCTTGAAATAATGTAATGAATAGCAGCATAACTAGAGATCTGAACACGAAAGAACTGTCGCTAAGTATTCCGTCCCTAAGTTTTCCGAGATAGCAAGGGGTTTGTATGAAAGGAGACTGCGCTTTGATTTACGCCGAAAACACACCAAACAACATGGGCGTTAGTATTTGTGGAGATTTTTTGGATTTTGAAAATTTGTATGATGCACTTCATTTAGTAATAGGTGAGGAAGAAGAATTAGTTGAATATGATTCAGCCCACATCAGAGTCTTAGGTTTTTGTTATGATATTCGCCATGCTTTTATGGGAAATCGGGATTACGAATTTGTCGAAAATGGCTTGGATGAAGAGAAAAAAAGACGAATGGAAGTGCTGGCACCAGATAAAAACATATACTTGAAAGTGCGGGTTTTATGGCCGGAAACGCTCTTTGTCATGATCGCATTAAATAACTTTTTAGAACTATATGCGAGAAAGAAATCTAAGGCTGGTTACGGCAGCGATATCTTTGTTGATACAAAAACAATTTGGGATCCCGCCATGGCACAGGTTCGAATGCTGCAGGCAGCCTTGGCAGAATGCCTGCAGAAAACAATATCAAAAGCTTCATATGCAAGGCTGCTCAATACCATGAATGGAAGATATGTATCCTCATACAAGTATATCAGTCAATATATTGATTTATTAAATCATCGGTTTATCAACATGAACCCGGATAAGCGTATAAAAAGTATTTCTGTCTTCGCCAAACGAATTTCTCAACGGGATGGAGAATATGAGGATTTGGAAGATTCTCTATTGCAAGAAGCAAAAATACAGAATTGTCATGTTGACGATTTGCGTCTAGATTTGGACTTCCCAGAGGATCTTGAGTGGTAACTTGGTCTGTGCAAAAAATGATGCAACCCTATTTCTCTTTAAAGCATCCGGGTCTGGTTCATGAACAGGATAAAGGTGCCGTCAAGATAATCCGCTGCTTTTCGGCACATCATCATTCGGCCAAGAAATATTTCAAAATACTCAATTTTAGGCGCAATGGCCGTGTCGATGGTAAGGTGCAAGGTCACGGTTTTTTCGGCTGCATCAACAATCAGCTCCGACTTCTCCACCGCATAGTTGACCCGGTCATGAATGTCAAAGGTGATGGGATCCTGGTTTCGGACCCGGCTTCGGCGCACGTCGCTTTTATCAGCAATTGCCAGGGATGCGGCCAGGGGACTGATGGACTGCCCGTTGCCTTCGTCATGGTTGCCAATGGCGGATATGACTTGGCTGATTTCCTTTGGGTCCATTCCCAAACGGGTCAGGAGGGTAAATGCCATCAGGGCGCTGGACTGGGCATGCCCCTCCCGGTTAACCACATTGCCGATATCGTGGAGATAAGCAGCCATTTTGACCAGCTCTGCCTCCCGATTACTGTATCCAAAAGCCGACATAATCTCAGCGGCCCAGTCTGCGACAATATTACCATGAACAAAAGCGTGCTCCGTATACCCCATGGCTGCCAGCACACGATCGCCGGCGGTCATGTAAACCGTCACTTCCTCGTGTTGCTTGATGGTGTCAAAGGTAATATGTGGGTTCATGATCAAACTCCTTTCTTTTCAGAGTTCATACCCGAAATTCTGCACGTCACTCGGTGAACGGACTTCTTCACCAGATACACCAAAAACCCAAAATGGACCAAAATAATATTGATAGGGAGGATTGAAAATGAGTCGCTCTGAAACAGCTGTCAGTAAGTTCAAAGAAGGTTATAATTGTGCGCAGTCAGTGCTGTTTTGTTATGCTGAAGACTTAAATATTTCAAAGGATCATGCTTTGCGCATTGCCAACGGCTTTGGTGCAGGCATGGGCAGAAAACAGGAAGTCTGTGGAGCAATTTCGAGTGGAATACTGGTGTTAAACCACATCTATGGCAGAGGAGAAAATGAAGAAAAGGATAAGCAAGATTTATTGTATTCAAAGGTGAGAGATCTTATTGATGGATTTGAAAAGAAATATGGTACGATCAATTGCAAAAAGTTTCTTGATGATTGTGAGTTAAGGACACCGGAAGGGAAGGAACAGTTTTCATCGAATAATTTGGTTGAAAATTGTTACGAGTATGTTGAATACATGGTCACGTTATTGGATGAACTGACGGCTTCAGCATCACATACCATGATCGCTGATTGACAGATGACTGCCGCCGACTTCAATTACTGTCCAAAAGGAGTTTTTGTCAATGGCAGGCTGGCACTGCAGGAGGGCAAAATGCTCCTCCAAAACGGGGGGTGCAGCCGTGGTCAACAGCGGAGCAGGTTCTGAAAACAAGGGATCATTGAGATGAAGGAAGAAAGAAGAGGTCTGATAAAAGCTATTTAATGGAGGAGGAAAACCTGATGCTTGACCGGATCAACCATCTGATGGAAAATGTTCCCGGTACTTTTGGGCTGTATTACCACAACCTGATCACCGGAGAAAAGCTTGTTATCAACGCCGACCGGCCTTTTCTGGCCGCCAGCGTGATCAAACTGCCGGTGCTCATGGCAGTGATGCAGGAAATCCACGAGGGGCGATTGCATTCCACCGATATCCTGGGACTTGCCCGGGAGGAAAAAGTGCCCAGCTGCGGAGCCCTCTTTTACATGGATGATCCCCAGGAAGTCACTCTGAAAGACCTGTACACCCTGATGATCATCCTCAGCGACAACACCGCCGCCAACCGACTCATACGGTTGGTGGGGATAGATCGGATCAACCAAGTCATTGGAGAAGCTGGCCTCCACCACACCCGCCTTAATCGGCTTCTTTTTGATGTGGATGCCCAGCGCCAGGGAAAAGAGAATACTTTCAGCCCCGCAGATGCCGGCCTGTTGCTGGAAGGTATTAACCAGGATACCTTTGTTTCACCTGCCATGAGCCGAGAAGCCAACGAAATACTGCTTCTGCAGCAGTTGAAGAACAAGCTGCGGGCCATGATTCCACGCGGTGTGCCCATTGCCCACAAAACCGGGGAAGACAGCGATATGACTCATGACGTGGGCATTGTTTACGCCAAGCAGCCCTTTATCCTGTGCCTGACCAGCAACGATACGGATGTGGTCGCAGCAGAGGAGGCCATTCGACGCATAGCCTTGCTTTGCTACCAGCATTCTTCAGTCTGATCATTACCGCAGACTTTAAGTTTCATTTTGACCCCCACAATATTGACCACCCGTCTCATATTGTAAGCGGTGAACACCAGCGCCATTTCTGCACTGACTGACCTAAGTCCCCGTGTCAGGAAATAGTAAGCACCCCAACTGCCTTTGATGGTCCCGTAAGGGTGTTCAACAATCATCTGACGGTCTCGGTAGATGTGCAGGTTATCCTTGGTTTGCCGGTTGATCTGATCCGGAAAATCTTGATCATTTGTCCTCTCCCAGGTAACAGTTCCTGGCCTGCGGGCCAGGTGTAGGTATCTTTTGCCGGGGTATAGCGGAATTTACTCTTGGCAAAATCCGGATCGCCGGTTCTTGCGGCAAAGGTTTGTTTGGTGTCATCCATGATGGGCAGATGGCCCTGATCGTTTCGTCGAGCCGTTTGATCTTTTGATCAAGTTTTTTAGCGTTGTAGTTGTTTTTCCTGGAGTTGGAAGCTTTGACTTTGGTATCGGCGAATCGGTTAAATT
>SLLE01000004.1 GCA_007134225.1 Tindallia sp. | reverse complement strand
TACCCATAGGGCACTCGTACCCATAGGGCACAAGATACCCATAGGGCACAAGATACCCCTAGGGCACAAGATACCCCTAGGGCACAAGATACCCATAGGGCACTCGTGCTATTTCCTATATCATAAGAAAAACGACCTCCACCTATTGCGGAAGTCGTGTTTAGATCTTAATTTGTTATTCGTCTATAATGATCTCTTTTTTACGGCGAAGGAAGAAAAATATTGAAAGAATGGTAACCGTCCACAGACCAATAGAGATGGGACTGCCGACAAAGTACAGGTAGTTCCCTCTGGCGATGGTTAATGCCTGCCGGAAGCTTGCCTCAAACAGTGGTGTTACAAGGAAGGCCAAAATCAGAGGGCCATCCGGAAGCTTGTACCATTTATAGAAGTAGCCAACAAAACCAGAAACAATGGCAATAATGGTATGGTAGGGCATATTACTATAGGCATAGGTACCAATGACAAGAAATATTGCAATGATTGGCCATAAGACTTCTGCCGGAATTTTGGATAATTTCGAGAATACCGGTATTAATATCCATCCAAATACGAGATTGAGAGGATTGGTCATCAACATCAAAATAAACAGCGTATATACAACCTGTGTATGATCCACCACCACTCGCGGCCCGACGGGTACGCCTTCCATTACCAAAGCTGCCATCATCAAAGCTGCAATTGAGCTGCCTGGTATACCAAAGGTCAACATGGGAATAAAAGTTGCTCCACACGTCGCATTGTTAGCAGCCTCCGCCGCCGCAACTCCATCCAATGAGCCTTTACCATAGTTTTTGTCTCTGGATATTTGGCTATAAACAGAATAGGATGTGTAGGAAGCAAGCGTCGCTCCTGGTCCTGGAAGTGCTCCAAGGAAGGTTCCCAACACCGAACCAATGCCTATGGCCTTACCTGACTTGAATAATTCTTTTAAGGTAAGACCTGGTTCTTTCTTTTTTGCTTCGTCCAGGATGCTGTCTCCCAAGTCACCAGACTTATCCGGATCCTTGATAAAACCATGGATTTCTTTTACAATGACGGGTAATGCAAAAAATCCCATCAATAGTGGTACCAACGGAAAGCCAGATTGCATTTGCCGAATTCCGAAAGTAAAACGCAGCCCACCAGTAATAATGTCCCGTCCAATAATCGCTAAAAAGAAGCCGATTCCCGCAGACATAATCCCTTTTCCAGGATTTTCAGCCGAAAAAACGACCACAAGGGATAACGCCAGCATATACAAAGCCGTTAGTTCACCAGGCCCAAAACTGGGGGCCATTCTTCCAATGGGTACCACAAGGAAAATCAATACAAAGGATCCAAAGAAGCCTCCAAGGACAGAGGCATACAAACCCATCTGCAATGCTTTTTTACCTTTTCCCATCTGAGTTAAAGCGTATCCATCAGCGACAGTCGCTGCCGCTCCAGAGGTTCCTGGTGTTCCAAAGGCGATGGCCGTTATGGAACCACCATAGGTTCCGCCAACATATGTACCGATTAACAAACCCATGGTTTGGGCCAATGGTAAAATAAACGAAAACGGCAACACGAGTGCAATAGGAAGGCTGTGTGCCAGTCCTGGAATAGCGCCTACTGAAATTCCTACCACAATTCCCATCATAATAAAAAGTATTGTTTGAATTGTAAAGACATCTGATGCAGCTCCTGATAATGCTACGGTATCTAAAGCCATTTAATATTCCCCCTTAAGGCAATGGTGTGCTTGGCATATACATAGACAATAGTTCAATAAATAGTATGTGTATGACAATGGAAACCGCCACTGCAAGTGCGGCCATTTTCGCCGCTCTTATTCCAAGTCTATTAAACTCATTTTTTCTTTTCGCATCCCGGTAAATACACCAAAGCCACCAGACAAAAAGAAAAGCAAAAGTGGAAGTTGCAAGTCCGATATTTCTGAAGGACCAGGAATAGGCCCACATAAATACTGCGATGGCAAAGGCATACGGCAATTTACCAGTCAGCTTAAACTCAATCTTTGTTTCAGGCTTCATGATTTCTCTGACTGGAACCAATATGCCGCCTAACACCATAAGCAGTAAAGAAATTCTTGGTACGAATAGTTCCATCGTTCTTAAGGAGGAAGTAAACGTCCATGCATACCCACCCAAAGAAATGGCCGCAACCAGCAATCCTACCTTTGAGTTTAGTGATAATACGCTTTTCGAGCTCATTTTTCTCACTCCTGACTCAAGCTTTGTTATGAATCTAACACTTTCTTTTTTAGGGCAGAGCCCTGAGTTTTATGATAAAAAACTCAGGGCTCCATCCGTCATTTCAACATTTTCTAGTCGATCTGTATACCCGATCTTTTTTCCATTTTAATCAAGCTGTTCTACCCATTCCAAATAATCGGGAACCATTGTGTCATTAACATCCATGTAAAAATCCCAAGTCTCTTCAGCATTTAGATAGTGAGCGACCACACCCATATCCTTGAAGCTTTCCTGAAGCTCAGGCATTTCAGCAATTTCTGCTATCGCATTGGAAATTCGATCCTTCAGTGCTTGATCTGTTCCTTGCACAGCCCATAGTGCTATAGGATGTCTCTCTCTTCCATCTTCTATGCCATATTCCGATACATTTGGTACTTCTGGCATTAATTCGTCTCTTTCTGTCAGCGGTTGAGTATTCACCATCACTGTCATATCACCATCCTGGTGCAGCGGAACGGCTGCAGCCAGACTTAAGTGACCTACATCTACATGGCCTCCTGTAAGATTCAAGGCTACATCCGCCCCACCTTCCAGCCCAACAAATACATAATCAAACTCATCTGGAGGTAAGATTTTTTCAACAATGTAATGACGAACATTCCCTTCACCCTGCCCGCCAAATGTCACTTCGTTCGGGTTTTCATGCATGTATTCCATCAACTCATCCAACGTTTCCCAAGGTGCGCCTTGTCTGTTTCCAATAACAAAGGTTGGACTTGCTAACGTTGCTATCGGTTCAAAGTCGTCGATGGTATAGCCTCTATCTCCTGCGGCTGGCTCAAACAACAACGGACCTGTATGGCCCCAGAAGAACATATTGGCATCCGGCGATTGATTTGACACATAATAAGCAGCTTCAGTACTCATTCCGCCTGGCATGTTTACAACATTGGCATTAATACCAAACTCTCTCATGTGTTCTGCCATGTACCTGGCAGTCAGGTCATTGGAACCACCGGCACCAAATCCAACAACAATATCGATGTCAATTTCTTCGAGCTCTTCATCAGTGTCAGCCGGCTCTTCTGCTACTTCATCTCCTGTATCTTCAGGTTCTTCTGCCGGTGCCGCTTCTTCCTGTCCACCACAACCTGCCAGTAGAGATACGACCATCACCATTGCCAACATTAACATCAAAATCTTTTTCTTTTGCATTTGTATTACTCCCCCTTTTTTATCTCTTGCATTCAGTTGCACCTAAGATGATTCTGTTACTTGACATCCTCACCTCCTCTGCCGCATAACCATGCGAGAAAGATATGTATGCATCCAAACTCGGAGTCATTATACAACATGTGTGTTAATATTTCAATCTTTTATTAAATCAAAATCGTCAAAAAATAATCAAGCCAATTTTAAGTCTTTTATTTCCAATGTTTCCAGCATCATAAAATTCATCGTATGTTTTACATGTTTTTTGAATGCGTCAAAAAAAGAGACCTCCTAGAGATCTCTTTATACTTTAGTAATATGAGAAAGTTAATTAAGTGTTTCCTGCCATTCCTGGAATATAGGTACCATTTCTTCTTGTATTTGCATATAGAAGTCCATGGTATCTTCCGGATTCAGGTAGTGAGCAATCAAACCACTATTAAAATAATTTTCCTGCAGTGTTTCATCCTCAGCCACCTTTTCCATTGCACTGCTGATCCTATCGATAAGATCCTGATCTGTACCCGGTAATGCAAATAGCGAAATAGAATGTGGTTCCGCCGGAGCATCGGATACTTCTGTAATATTAGGGATGTCTGGCATTAATGGATCTCGGTCCATCAGAACCTGAGTATTCACCAATACGGTCATATCCCCTTCTTCATGAAGCGGTCTTGCCGCTGCAAGGCTAAGATGGCCCAAATCTACGTGACCACCCGTCAAGTTCAAGGCTACGTCTGCTCCCCCGGCAAACGCTGTGTAGGTATAGTCCAGTTCGTCTGGTGGAAGCATCTGGGTTAAATAAAAATGCATCATGCTACCTTCTCCCTGGCCGCCAACACTAACTTCGCCTGGGTTTTCCTGAATGTATGCAATTAATTCATCCCAGTTTTCCCATGGTGCTTCTGCTCTGGAACCCAAGCTGAAGGTAGGACTGGCTAGCATTCCAACCGCCACAAAATCGTCAATCGTAAATCCTCTATCATCAATAGCTGGCTCAAAAATCAGTGTCATCGCCTGGCTCCAGAAGAACATGTTGGCGTCAGGTCGTTGCTGTGTCATATGATAAGCCGCTTCTGTTCCCATTCCGCCTGCCATGTTAACGACGTTAGCCAAAATTCCGTGTTCTCTTAGAGCTTCTGCCATATATCGAGCTGCCAAGTCATTCGAACCCCCAGCCCCGAAACCGACAATGATATCGATCTCAACGTCTTCCTCCGGCTCTTCTGTCACTTCTTCCGGCTCATCTACATCGTTAACTGGTTCTGGATCAACCGGCTCTTCTGCAGGACCACATCCAGCCAAAAGTGAAAAAGTCATCATAAACACCAATAGCATAATCCATAATTTATTTCTTTTCATAAAACTTCCCCCTTAATTCTTTTGTTGTTTTCTTTCACTACATTGTACCATTCTCAGGTAACCGTTTGTTCACTCCTTTCTATTCTTAAATAGGTTCGAGTAATTTCACATCATGATTGACTATTATACACGCCGGGGACAAGAATTACAATATTTAGAGTAATTATAATTTTCGTTAACTATTTGTCCGTTTTTTAGTTTAGTTCTGAAAGCGGGTATTTTACAAAACCGCAGGATTTGTTAATTGTTTAACATTTAATATTTTTTCGCAATTTTTTATGCTTATTTTTCGTTTAAGTTATAATTCTCTTGCCCCTCCCTATGCAATGGGGAAAAAGATAATTGGAAAAGCAGCAAGACTTCCAGCTTTCGAAGCAATGAAATAGCCCCTGGGATATCCTGTGAAAGATGTGCCTGGGGCGGGATTATCTTTTCTCTCTAAAAGGAAAAAAGTATGGAAATTTGATGTTTTTTCTCACCTATGTCGGTCACTTTTAGTGTTTAACGATGGCTTACCAGTGTAAAACTTTTGTGTCACAGTGTAGATGTTTTTTTGTTGGTGTAGATGTTTTTTGGGAGGGGACAACAATATTTCACAGGTTTCTTTTTTATTCTACCGTTACGCTTTTTGCAAGGTTTTTCGGTTTATCAACGTCGGCTCCTCTGGCAACAGCCATATAATAAGCAAATAGCTGGAGCGGTACCACTGATAAGATAGGCGTTAGGATATCCGACGAATTCGGAATGCTCAGTACAATATCCGCTGACTGTTCCACTTCCTTTTTAAGTGATTCCTTCGTCACCGCCACCACGTAAGCTCCTCTGGCCTTCACTTCTTTCATATTAGACAGCATTTTATCGTATAGGCGTTCCTGTGTTGCCATAGCTACCACCAGCGTTCCTTCTTCCAGCAAGGCTATCGTTCCATGTTTCAGTTCGCCGGCTGCGATGGCTTCTGAGTGAACATAAGAGATCTCCTTTAACTTCAAAGAGCCTTCTCTCGCTGTATAGTCATCCAATCCCCGTCCGATGTAGAACGCATGATCTTGGTTGAGTTGTTTGTTAGCCGTTTCCTGAATGGTTTCCTGATGATCAAGAATATGCTGAATTTTATCCGGCATGGTTATCAGTTCTTCCACCATCGTTGCCACTTCATCCCGGCTCATTACACCTTTCAATTCAGCCATAAAAAGTCCCAGCAGATAGAGGGCCACAACCTGAGTGATATAAGCTTTGGTGGAAGCAACCGCAATTTCAGGTCCCGCCCAGGTGTAAAACACGTCCTGCGCCTCTCGGGAGATACGACTCCCCACCACATTTGTGATTGTCATTATGTGAGCACCTCTTGCTTTGGCCTCTCTGAGCGCAGCCAGCGTATCAGCCGTTTCGCCTGATTGACTGATTGCAATCAGCAGTGTATTCTCATCCACAAAAGGGTCTCTGTATCGAAACTCTGATGCTATTTCCACTTCCACCGGAATACGGGCAAATCGTTCAATAGCTGCTTTACCAACAAGACCAGCATGCCAGGCTGTTCCACAGGCAATCATGACAATTTTATTGAATTTTTTAAGTTGTTCCGGGGTCAGACTCAGTTCATTAAGGACAATGCGATTGGTATCATCAAGGCGTGGCATCAGGGTGTCCCGCACTGCTTTTGGCTGTTCGTGCATCTCTTTAAGCATGAAATGCTCATAGCCGCCTTTTTCAGCAGATTCCAAGTCCCAGGTAACTTTGAAAACGCTTCTTTCCATAGGCATTCCAAGTTCATTGAAAATATCTATATGCTCTTTTGTCAGTACCGCCATTTCACCGTCTTCCAGAAAATAGACATCGCGAGTGTATTTGAGCAACGCAGGAATGTCAGATGCAATGAAGTTTTCTCCCTGGCCAATCCCTACCACCAGTGGACTGTCCTTACGAACGGCAACTAGCATATCTGGCTGATGCTTACAAATAACTCCGATGGCATAAGCACCTTCCATTCGGTGAACGGCCTTTTGAACAGCCTCAATCAGATCTCCTTCGTAATAGTATTCTACCAGATGGGCAATTACTTCTGTATCTGTCTCGGTGATGAATTCTGTTCCGACACTGGTTAACCATTCTTTCAGTTTCATGTAGTTTTCAATGATCCCATTGTGAACGACCGCAATGTTTCCTCCGTAACTGGAGTGAGGATGCGCATTGATGTCGTTCGGTTCTCCATGGGTTGCCCAACGGGTATGACCAATGCCCAGAGTTCCGGATATCCGATTTTTATTTAAATGTTCTTCGAGCACCGCCAGACGTCCTTTGAATTTTTTTACGATAATTCCGTCATTTGAGTAAATGGCCACCCCAGCTGAGTCATATCCCCTATATTCCAGTTTCTGAAGTCCTTCTATCAGTATTGGAGCCGATTGCTCTTCTCCTATATATCCTACAATTCCGCACATAACTAGTTCTCCTTTCGGAATATCTAATATTGATTATGAGTTTTATTTTGCACAAAAATCAGACCTCTGATTGCTGTCACAGGCATTCACCCAAAACCTTTTGTACTGCCAATCACTTGCCAGTTTTGTGGTTTCTCTTTCGGTGGTGATGTCACCGCAGGGTATCCGCCGATTTCTCGATACTCCCTGTTCCTCGTCAACTCTTAAAAATCATGAGTTCAGGCGCTTGGTTTTGCTATTCAGTTTTATCATCGGAAATGGCATCACACCTTTCGAAGCTGATTATATCATACTTATCCCAGTCTTTTTTCAATTAAATTCGCTAATTCCTGAGCCATTTGATTCAATTCATCTTGATTTTCACCTTCCAGCATGACCCGAACCAGCGCTTCCGTTCCAGACGGACGAATTAACACTCTGCCTTTACCATCCATTTTTTTCTCCAGGGCACTGATTTCCTGACAAATCTCAGCATCTTCCATATAGGCGTTCTTTAAATGGTTTTGAACTCTGGCGTTGACCAGCACCTGCGGGTAATGATCCATAACAGCGGCCAACTGAGATAAACTTTCCTTCTTTTCTGCCAGAAGAGAAGCCAGCATCAAAGATGTTAATAAACCGTCGCCGGTAGTGCTTTGTGCCAGATAAATAATATGTCCGGATTGCTCACCACCTAAAACGTATCCTTCTTTTATCATCTCTTCCAACACATAGCGATCCCCTACTTTTGTGCGCAAAAGCTGACATCCCTCTTTTTTCATTGCCAACTCAAGACCAAGGTTACTCATCACAGTAGATACCAAAGTGTTTTTTGGCAAAAGATCTTTTTCCCTCAGCTGTAATGCCAGCAGTGCCATGATTCTGTCACCATCAACAATTTTTCCCTTCTCATCTACTGCTATCAGTCGATCCGCATCACCATCATAGGCGAAGCCCACGTGACTCTTCGTTTCTATCACTTTATTCTGCAATTGTGTTGTGTGCGTGGATCCACAATCCTCATTGATGTTAATTCCGTCCGGGTGATCGTTGATGGTATGGACTTTTGCACCTAACGCTGCGAAAACTTCCGGTGCAATCCGGCAAGCGGCACCATTCGCAGTATCCAGTGTAATTCTAAAGGAGGATAAATCGCTCAGCATGCTGCATTTCAGATGCTTCACATATTGATCAACACTTGCCTCCCGAGACTTCCAGTTCCCCATGTCTTTCGTTTCAACATTCGTTGCCATTTTTACCGAGTCTTTCATTACTTCGTCTATTTCGTCTTCCATAGCATCATCCAGCTTAAATCCCTCTTTATTAAAAAACTTAATGCCATTGTATTCCGCAGGGTTATGTGAGGCTGAAATCATCACTCCGCAGGAAGCTCGAGTGGTTTTTGTTAAATAAGCAACACCAGGTGTTGGAATTAACCCGACAGATGCGACATCAACTCCCATGCTAAAAAAACCTGCACTCAAAGACGCCTCCAGCATATCGCAAGATTTCCGTGAATCTTTCCCAATAATAATCAGCGGCTTCTCTATGTTTTTTAACATCACAATCGCGCAGGCCTTTGCCAGTTTGTATGCCAGTACCGCTGTCAAATCATCGCCTGCAATCCCTCTTACACCATCTGTTCCAAAGAGACGCCCCATGCATCATCTTCCCCCTTTTTTATCCGATGACTACCACCGCTAAGACTCCCTCTTCTACAAGAGGGAGATAAGCGATGCTACGTCCCTGGATAACGCATTCTAACCTTCAGATGGAGTTAAAACTCCACCTGAAGCTAAAAATCCTGTTTATCTGTGTGAATGCATTCATTGTAGCACAGACCTTGCAAAAACACAACATCGGTCTCATTGAGGTATTCATTTACCATATTGCTTAATTTTTCCTTGCATCTGTATTGAGACTCGTGTACAATAATATTAAGTCAATTCATAGTTAATCAGTAGGAATTAAAAGGAGCGATTCATATGAAGATCACAAAAAGAATGACTATTGGAGAAGTTTTGCGTAAACAGCCAGAAAAAGCTTCCATATTAATGCAATTCGGGATGGGTTGTATCGGTTGCCCTTCTGCCCAATCCGAAACTTTGGAAGAAGCTGCAATGGTTCATGGAATGGATGCAGATCAGTTAATTGAAGCACTAAACAAGGAGATTCACTAATTATGAATGCCATCGAATTAATGGTAGCAGAGCATGTTAATATCCGACGCATGCTAATAATTCTTCGACAGTTTTCCTACCAATTGATGAATAACCCAGAGATGGACGTATCGGATGCTCCCAAGATGATCGAATTTGTCCGCCAATATGCCGACAAACATCATCATGGCAAAGAAGAAGATTTATTGTTTAACCGTATGGAAGAGCATTTGGGCTCAGCCGCTCAAAAATTGGTCCGGCACGGAATGCTTGTGGAGCACGACCTCGGTCGGCTTCATATTAAGCTTTTAGAAGAATCCATCGAGAATTTTAAAAATGGACAAGATGAGGCGCGACTCGATATCATTGGAAATGCCATTGCCTACACTCAGTTATTAGACCGACACATAACCAAAGAGGATGACATGGTATACCAGTTTGCGTGGAAACACTTCGAGAGTCACATGATCCAAACCATCAACGAGGAAACGAATCAATTTGAGGGAAATGCGGAAAAAGAAGGGATTCAGAAATACTATCTGAATTTGCTGAATGAACTTGAAAAGAAATATATTAAATAAAACAAAGGTGCGGGCCACATGATGGGCCTGCACCTTTGTTTGTTAAATTAAACATTTAAGTCGTTTATTGACTTATTCTGCAGCTAATTTCCTGTAAATCTCGTAGCGCTCTTGTGCATCCTGCTCAGTGAGTTTGAAAAGTTTTTCCGCTTCTTCCGGGAAGGTTTTTTTCAAGGAAGCGTAACGCACCTCGCTGTTGAGGAAATCCTGGATGGATTTCTTTGGTTCTTTGGAATCCAGAATAAATGGATTCTTGCCTTCTTCTTTCAACAGTGGGTTGTATCGATACAGGTGCCAGTAACCAGCTTCCACTGCATTTTTAGTCTGTTCCTGGGTTTTACCCATACCTGCTGTAATTCCATGAGCAATACATGGCGTATACGCCATGACAAGAGAAGGACCTGGATATGCTTCAGCCTCTTTCATAGCTTTCATTAACTGATTCTTATCAGCACCCATACCTACCTGTGCCACATACACATATCCATAAGTCATCGCGATCCGACCCAGGTCTTTCTTAATGATCTTCTTACCGGAGGTAGCGAATTTCGCAACGGCACCTGCCGGTGAAGCTTTTGAGGATTGACCGCCAGTGTTGGAATATACTTCTGTATCCATGACCAGGATGTTGATATCGTCACCTGTTGAAATTACATGATCCAACCCGCCAAAACCAATGTCATAAGCCCATCCGTCTCCACCAAATACCCATTGGGATTTTTTGATCAGGAAGTCTTTTTTCTCAATGATTTCATCGACAATTGGGTTCCCTGCCGCTTTATCCAATAACGGAAGCATGTCGTAAGTGGCAGCCTTTGACCCTTTTGCATCTTCTTTACCTTCAATCCAGGCTTTGAATGCATCTTTCAACGCATCTGGAAGGTCAGCTTCCAGGCCTTCTTTCATCAAATCTTCCAATTTCCCTCGGATCTGTTTGGTAGCCAACACCATTCCGTAGCCGTATTCAGCATTGTCTTCAAACAGTGAATTCGCCCAAGCCGGACCTTGTCCTTTTTCATTGACACAGTAGGGAACAGATGGAGCACTTCCTCCAAAAATAGAACTGCATCCGGTAGCGTTGGCAATCAGCATTCTGTCACCAAACAATTGAGTAATAAGTTTTACATATGGCGTTTCACCGCATCCGGCGCAGGCACCAGAGAATTCAAACAGTGGCTGAGCAAACTGACTGCCTTTCATGTTTTCGATGTTGGTCAAATGGGATTTATCTTTAATGGTTACAGCGTATTCCCAGTTTTCTTTCTGCGCTTCGATTTGCGGTTCGATCGGTTTCATTTCCAAGGCTTTCTTTTTAGCCGGGCAAATATCCGCACAGTTTCCACAGCCGGTACAATCCAGTGGAGCAACCTGCAGACGATACGCTAACCCTTCAAACTCTTTACCCATGGCTTTCAGTGTTTCGAAGTTTTCCGGTGCAGCCTTAACTTCTTCTTCATCTGCCAGGAAAGGCCGGATTGCTGCATGCGGGCACACGAAGGAACACTGATTACATTGGATACAGTTTTCTTTGATCCACTCCGGAACGTTTACGGCAATTCCACGTTTTTCATATGCGGAGGTGCCCATGGGGAAGGATCCGTTTTCTCTTCCAACAAATGCGCTGGATGGCAGATTGTCGCCTTCCTGAGCGTTCATTGGACGAAGGATGTTTTTGATGAAATCAGGCGCATCATCATCTTTTGTGGCTTGCTCATCTGCATTTGCCCATTCGGCAGGTACTTCCACTTTTTCAAGAGCGTCCATACCCATATCTATGGCCTTTTGATTCATTTGAACAATCTTTTCACCTTTAGAACCATAGGTATCAACAACGGCTTGTTTCATGTATTTAATGGCGTCATCCACCGGAATCACTTCCGCCAGTTTAAAGAAAGCTGACTGCATAACCATGTTGATTCGGTTGCCAAGACCAATTTCCGCCGCAATATCTGTTGCATCAATAATATAAAATTTAATATTCTTTTCTGCCAGTGTCTTCTTCAGGCTGGCCGGCAGTTTTTGATCTAAATCTTTTTTGTCCCAAATGCAGTTAAGCAGGAAGGTTCCACCTTCTTTAATTCCTTTCAGCAAATCATACTGATTCACGTATGCCTGATTGTGGCATGCAATAAAATCGGCTTCTGTAATCAGATAAGTGGAGCGAATTGGCTTTTCACCAAAACGAAGGTGAGAGATCGTTACGCCGCCAGATTTCTTGGAATCATAAGAGAAGTACCCCTGTGCAAACATATCTGTATGATCACCAATGATTTTAATGGAGTTTTTATTAGCGCCTACAGTTCCATCGGATCCCAGTCCCCAGAATTTACAGCGAACCGTACCTTTAGGTTCCGTGCTTAGAGTATCTGTCACTGGTATTGATGTATTCGTTACGTCCTCATTAATACCCACGGTAAATCCATTTTTAGGCTCTGCCTGCTTTAGGTTTTCGAAAACAGCTTTCATCTGAGCAGGTGTTGTGTCTTTGGAACCCAATCCATAACGACCGCCAACAATCACCGGTGCGTCTGCTTTTCCGTAGAACATGTCTTTAATATCCAGATACATTGGCTCACCAGGTGCACCCGGTTCTTTGCATCGATCTAATACAGCAATTTTCTTCACTGTTTTGGGAAGTACCTCCATGAAGTACTTCGAAACAAAAGGACGATAGAGGTGCACTTTTACAACCCCCACTTTTTCGCCTTTTTCCATCAGGTAGTCAACGGTTTCTTCCAGTGTTTCCGTTACCGATCCCATAGCTACAATGATATGTTCTGCATCTTCGGCTCCATAATAATTAAATGGTTTGTACTCTCTACCAGTAATTTCACTGATTTTATTCATGTATTCTACGACAATGCCTGGCAATGCGTTGTAGAAAGGATTGGCTGCTTCCTTAGCCTGGAAAAAGATATCAGGATTTTGTGCCGTGCCACGCAACTCCGGGTGCTCCGGGTTTAGAGCGTCGGCACGGAAAGCCTTAATGGCATCCCAATCTACCAGCTCTTTAAAGGTATCGTATTCAATTGCTTCAATTTTTTGCACTTCATGAGAAGTTCGGAATCCATCAAAGAAGTGCACAAAAGGAATTCTGCCTTTAATAGCCGCCAGGTGAGCAATGCCTCCCAGATCCATTACTTCCTGAACACTTCCTGAAGCAAGCATGGCGCATCCTGTTTGACGGGTCGCCATCACATCGGAGTGATCTCCAAAGATGGATAAGGCATGAGCTGCTACCGCACGGGCGCTTACATGAAAAACGCCTGGCAATAATTCGCCTGCGATTTTATACATGTTCGGGATCATCAACAAAAGTCCCTGTGATGCGGTATAAGTTGACGTTAAAGCTCCAGCTGCCAAGGATCCATGCATCGCACCGGCTGCTCCTGCTTCAGATTGCATTTCCGTAACCGTCACCGTCTGTCCAAAGATATTTTTCTGTCCGTAAGCACTCCACTCATCAACACTTTCAGCCATGTTGGAGGAAGGGGTAATTGGGTAGATGGCTGCCACATCGGTAAATGCATAGGATACATATGCCGCGGCAGTATTTCCATCCATCGTTTTCATCGTTTTTGCCATTGAATTGCCTCCTTCTTGATTTTGTTTTATTTTTAACTTTATGGGCTGGAGAATAATGTCGTTGTTTTCTAATTATATAGCATATCAGAGGTATTTACCAGTATGTTAAAAGAAAAAGGTAAAGTTTATATTTTCAGAAATCTGCATCATTTTGTGTTTTTATCTTCTTTTTGTAGGATGTTCTTGACCCGATCACCATCAACTCCTTGTTTATTCCTTTTCTTTACTTTATAATGGTGTTATTCATGCAAGAACTTACCTTTTTTCAGACATATTGATGTTGTTCAAGCTATATTCTGCGAATTTAAAATCTGGCGAGGTGAATCCTATGCAAAACCTTGATACATTTATCACGAATGATCTTTGGGAGAAGCTCAAGCATCGTTTTTTTATCGAAGATACAGATTCTCACGAATATCGAGTGCTCCATTATGCCTTGGCCATTTTCGATGTGCTCAGCACCGCCTATTCAATGGGTGAAAAACGGAAATCCCTGCTTTACTACAGTGCTCTCCTCCATGATATTGGCTATGAAATCAGTCCTCAAAAACATGACCAGCACACTGGTTTCATTATTATGAACGACCCCATATTTGATATCCTTCCGCAACCGGAACGATTGATGCTTTCTTTGATTGCAGGCGGACATCGAAAAAAGCTGAGTCGGGAAACAAGCAAGCTCTTAACCAGAAATCAGCTGATCGTAAAGCAGTTGGCCGGTATTCTCCGAATCGCCGATGCCATTGATTATCCCCGGGATCCCCATCTCCAAATTATTGATCTGCAACTGCACTCCCGAGTTCTTGAACTACATATACAGTCAAAGGCTTTTAACATTATTGAAGCTCGTATTTCCCAAAAATCTTCCTTGTTTGAAGAGTCTTTTGGATTGACCATCGAAACGAATGAAATTAGTTAGACTTTTCCGTCTTCATACTAATTCTGTCAATCCATTGGACATCTTCTGTTATTTTTGATATCATGAGCTCAAACGGAAATTAAAGGAGCGATTCTATGGATGAGAAAAAAGTGCTGGCCGTTGTAGAGGGTCGGGAAATTACACAGGAAGATCTCGAACTGGTAATTCAAAGCCTGAACCCGAAACAAGCCAACCAATTTCAGTCAGAAGAAGGAAAACAACGATTACTTCAGGAACTGGTGAACCAGGAACTGATTTATCTTGATGCCGTTGAAAAAGGGTTGGAGTCCAACTTTGATTATCAGCGATCATTGAAAAAGATGAAGGAAAACTTTCTAAAGCAATATGCCATGAATGCCATGTTCCAGCAGGCGGAAGTGTCAGATGAAGAAATTCAGGCGTTTTATGAAGAAAACCCGGATCAGTTTCAACAGCCGGAGCAAACAAAAGCAAGTCATATTTTAGTTGACGAAGAAGAAGAAGCAAAGAAGATTAAAGACGAATTGGATAATGGTGCTTCCTTTGAAGAAAAAGCCCAAGAAGCCTCCGGTTGCCCATCAAGTCAAAAGGGTGGAGACCTTGGTTATTTTTCAAAGGGAAAAATGGTTCCTGAGTTTGAAGCCGTTGCCATGGATTTAAAACCTGGTGAAATAAGCGAACCGGTTAAAACACAGTTTGGTTACCACATCATTAAAGTGGTGGACCGCAAGGAAGGAACCACCAGCGATTTAAAAGAAGTAAAGGATCAACTTCGTCAGCACCTGGCAGCACAAAAGCAGCAATCCATTTATATGGAAACGGTTAACCAGTTGAAAGATAAGTATTCCATTGAAATTAAGTAGATGCGATTTGAAAAGGACTTCTCCCCAGCCGGGGAGAAGTCCTTTTTTAGTAAGTTATATCCACTCCATCGATGGTAATCTCATGAGTCAAAAAGAATTTCCGAAGATCCATGTTGATGGTTTCTCGTTTAAAAACAATCATTTTATCAATGTATACGTAGATATGATCCGTTTCAACAACCGTATAGCTCTCTGGTGATTTGGGTTCTCCTTCCTTCACCGAAGGAAGATTTGGACCAAGTCAGCAGCGTTTAATTTCCACTTGCTCCACGGTCAAGTTCCGGATATTTTTTTTCTTGAGATAGTGCTTCAGTTTCTCAGACATAATAATTTCCATCTCTCCACCTCCCTGCGCAGTATTTTTCCATTATGGCTTCAGCAACTCGAATCCCATCAAGTGCTGCAGACATAATACCTCCGGCATAGCCGCAGCCTTCACCTGCCGGATAAAGACCACTGATATCGCTTTCCAATTGTTCATTCCGCATGATTCTAACCGGTGAAGAACTCCTGGTTTCCACCCCGGTCAAGATCGCATCCTCAAGTGCAAATCCTTTCATTTTCTTATTCCATTGAATCAGTGCTTCGCGCAGCACTTCGTTGGCATAAGAAGGAAGGCTGTTCGACAGGTCTGCCGGTGTCACTCCTGGCCGGTAGGTTGGCACTACTTCTCCCAGGTGTGTTGAAGGTCTCTGTCCAATATAATCTTCTAATCGCTGAGCAGGAGCGCAATAGTTTTCTCCACCCAAAACAAATGCCTTTCTCTCCCATTTCCGCTGAAACGCAATGCCAGCTAACGGACCTTCTTCCTCAAAATCTTCAGGAGTAACCGACACCAGCAATGCACTGTTGGCATTCCTTCCCCTCCGTCCATAAGCACTCATTCCATTGGTTACAACCATACCAGGCTCCGATGTGGAGGCTACCACCATCCCTCCAGGACACATGCAAAAGGTGTATGCACCCCTTCCCCTTGGATGGTGCCATGACAGTCGATAATCTGCCGCACCCAGCGATGAAAGGCTTTTTCTTCTCCCATACTGGATCTGATTAATCCAATCCTGAGGATGTTCAATGCGCATGCCAATCGAAAATGCCTTGGATACCATCGGAACTCCACAATCATCAAAAGACTGAAATAAATCCCTCGCGCTGTGACCCATTGCCGCCACGACCACCGAGGTTTCAATGGAATCTTTTCCGTCGATCTCAATTCCACAGATTTGGTCATTTTCAATTTGAAGCCCACGAACGCAATGTCCATAGAGGACACTTCCACCCATCTGATTAATGGACTCTCTAATGTTCACTACCAACTGCCGAAGCTTATCTGTTCCAATGTGAGGTTTACTGTCATATAGGATTTCCTTCGGCGCACCATGAGCATTCATTCTTTTCAGTATATAGCGGCATCTTGGATCGTTGATTCGTGTTGTCAGTTTTCCATCAGAAAAAGTGCCGGCACCACCTTCTCCAAACTGAACATTGGATTCCGGATTTAGACTTCCATCGTTCCAGAATTGATAAACATCTTTTACGCGTTTTTCCACCGGATAGCCTCTTTCCAGCAATATCGGGCGATACCCCTTTTCTGCCAGCAGCAACCCACAAAACAGACCGGCCGGGCCTGTGCCTATGATTACCGGAGAGCAGTCTAACGGTCGGTTCCCTGTTATTACTGTAAATACCGGTTCTTCAGGTTTTTTTATGACCTTTTTATTCTTGTTGCGCACTAGAACTTCATTTTCGTTCCTAACGCTAACATCAACAATGTATACCAACATGATCTGATGCTTTTTTCTGGCATCGACGGAGCGCTTGTATACTTGATATTCCAACAAGTCCTTAGCAGAAATTCTAAGCGTTTTTATAATTGCTTCTTCAAGGTTCTGTTGCTGATCTGCTGATATTTTCAATTCATGGATTCGTATCATTTAAAACTGCCTCTTTTCCATCGATAAGGATGCTGCTGCATGTTTTCCGGCAATTAGTCCCGTACACCAGGCCCAGTGTAGGTTATAACCGCCACAGTCTCCATCCGCATCCATTATTTCACCAACCAGGTAGAGTCCAGGAGCCATTGAAGACTCCATGCTTGACGAGCAAAGCTCATTTGTGTCAATACCTCCTGCCGTCACTTGTGCGTGTTGCCAGGAAAGCGTTCCGGACACGTTCATTTCCCAGTTGCAGAGAAGTTGAATTAGATGATTGATCTGCATTTCCGTCATTTCAGAAGAGGGTCGCGCGATTTTTTCTACACCTGCAGACTTAAGCAAAACAGGGATCATTTTTTTATGCAATAAACCGGTCAATGCAAGGTCCATCGGTTTTACCGGACAGTTTCTGAGCCGGGTATAGATTTCTGCCTGGATGGCTTCTTTTGTCCAATCCGGGAAAAGTGCAATAGCAACTTTCTTATTGATTCCTTCTTCGCCGGCCAGCCGACCCAGTTGCAAAATTGGCGGACCTGATATTCCGTATTCCGTAAACAGGATTTCCCCTTTTTCCTTTCGTTTGACTTCTCCATCTGCAATAAAGGCTGCTTCCCCTTGCCATTTGACGCCATTAAGGGCCTTTAGCCATTTTTCCTGCAATTTAATCTGTACAATGGCAGGAAAGGGTTTGATGATTGTATGGCCGACGTTCTTGGCTAATCCATATCCACTGTCGTCTGCCCCAAAAGGACTGCCGGCTTTGCCACCAGTGGCCAGAATAATTTTTTTTGCTTCGATTCGATTCCTATGATTGGTTGTGATGAGAAATCCACTCTTTTTCTGTTGAATGGACATCACTTTGGTTTCCGTTTCAATCCTTACATTCAATCGATCCATTTCATACATCAGAACATCCAGCACAGAAGAAGCCTGATCCGAGTAAGGGTATACTTTTCCGGCTTCTTCCACTTTATGGGTAATTCCCAGGTCCTTAAAAAAGGCCAGTATTTCTTCTATTGGAACTTGTTTGAGAACAGATTCAATTCGATTTTTGTTCTGACCATGGTAATAACGCTGATCCGGATCCATATTTGTTAAGTTGCATCGACCGTTTCCGGTAGCCAGCAGTTTTTTCCCAATTCTTTTTTCTTTTTCCAGGATCAGCACAGGAGCCCCATACCGGGCCGCCTCAACTGCAGCAGCCATGCCAGAGGCGCCACCGCCAACGATAACAATGGATTCTTTCCTGTCCATTTTCTTCACCTGCCTTACATGACTTCACCAAAATGCTGTGCGCCTTAATTATTCCCACTTTATTTTCCCGATTCGGTGGAAAGCTTCTTCCAAAACGGTTTCCGTAACCGTACAGGCAATTCGAAGGTATCCTTCCCCAGCTTCTCCAAAAGCATTTCCAGGAAGAACCAGAACGCCAGCTTCTTCCAAAATTTTCAGCATAACGGCTTCAGAGGTTTTGCCGGTTTTTTTGCAGTTAACCATCATGTAAAAGGCACCTTGTGGCTCTGTCACTGATAAAAAGGGAATCTGATTAATCAAGTGATAGGCTTTATCCATTCGACGTTTATAGGTTTCTTTCAATTTTGGCTGGATTTCGTCTTTCAGTTCGATGGCTTTCAGGGCAGCTCTCTGCGAAACGGCAGGTGCCGAAAAACAGATTCCTTCATTAATGTCTCTCATGCATTGAATGATTTCCGGTATGGCCGCTACATAGCCCATTCGCCAACCCGTCATGGTATATTCTTTTGAAAAACTTCCCAATGTAATAGTTCTGTCCCGCAGTCCCGGCAAAGACGCCATCGGAACAAAAGGCTCTCCGAAGGAAAAAGCCCCATATACTTCGTCCGCCAGAATGATTAAATTGTTTTTCACAGCAATGTTGCCGATGGACTCAAGAATTTTGCGACCATAGCAGATCCCTGTTGGGTTATTAGGTGTGTTCACCAAAATTGCTCTGGTTCGATTTGTCAATCTCTTTTCCATGGCCTCCGGGCATACCTGAAATCCGTCTTTTTCATAAACCTGTAAAAACACCGGCACCCCACCGGCCAGCTTGATCTGACCGTTGTATGGCGTGAAATGAGGGGAGGGAATAATCACCTCGTCCCCTTCATCCAAAATCGCTTCCAATGCCAAATAGGTTCCATGACAAGCGCCAACGGTAATCATCAGTTCATTCATTTGATAATCCAGTCCATGTGTCTGATGATAGTCCCTGGCGATGGCTGCTCGAAGCTCCGGGATTCCCAGTGAATCCGTATAATGAGTCCAGCCTGCTTTTGTATCTTGAAGGGCTGCTTCAGAAATCCTAAAATCCGTGGTAAAGTCCGGGTCTCCCAGGCTTAGATCAATCAGATTTGGCGTTCCTGAGGCTCGTTGAAATACTTTTGCTAAGTCTGTCGGCTCCTGGTTCCAGTAGCGTTTTGCCAGAAATGGATGTTTCATGCCGTTGCCTCCTGCCTATTTAAAGTTATTCAAAGGATCGCAATACTTTACCTAAAAAGTCTTTCGTTCTGGGATGTTTTGGTTCGTTAAAAATGGCCTGTGGTGTATTTTGTTCAACGATCAGACCATCATCCATAAAGAGGACACGTGAACCTACCTGCCTGGCAAAGCCCATTTCATGGGTTACCACTACCATGGTCATTCCTTCCGATGCCAGTTCCTTGATCACATCCAGTACCTCTCCAACCATTTCCGGATCCAAAGAAGAGGTAGGTTCGTCAAAAAGCATTACCTGTGGTGACATGGCCAGGGCTCTTGCAATGGCAATCCGCTGTTTCTGACCTCCGGACAACTGGTTGGGATATGCGTTTTCTTTGTCTGCCAACCCGATGCGATTCAATAGTTTTAAGGCTACTTCCTTTGCTTCTTCTTTTTTCATTCCCTTTACTTCCATTGGTGCCAGGATGATATTATCAACGACAGACATATGCGGGAACAGATTAAACTGCTGAAATACCATGCCCATTTTTTCACGCTGTTTGTTAATATTATTTCGAGGATCCGTAATAGATACGCCATTGAAAATTATTTCACCCTCTGTTGGCTGCTCCAATAAATTCAGGCATCTTAAAAAAGTGCTCTTCCCCGAACCACTGGGGCCTATCACTACCACTACTTCACCCTGTTTCACTTCATCATTAATGCCTTTTAACACATGAAGATCGCCGAATTTTTTATGAAGATTATTGATTTTAATCACTGGCTCTCATTCTCCTCTCCACAACACCCATCAAATTCGATAGGCTGAAGGTAATGATAAAGTAAATGAAAGCCGCCACAATCAATGGTTCAAAGGGACGATACGTAATACCCCGGATAATATTGGCACTGCGCATAATATCATAAATCCCAATTACTGATACGATGGCAGATTCTTTTATAATGACGATAAATTCGTTTCCAAGGGCCGGCAGAATGTTCTTAAAGGCTTGTGGAATAACAATATATCTCATAGAAATGCCATGGGGCATGCCAAGGGATCTGGCCGCTTCCATCTGTCCTTTGTCGACAGACTGTATGCCTGCACGAATGATTTCTGCCACATAGGCAGCGCTGTTAAAAGATAGCGCCATAGCTCCGGCAACGATATCCGGAAATCGCATTCCGGTTACCACAGGTAGTCCGTAAAAAATAATAAAGAGCTGGACCAGCAAAGGTGTTCCTCTTACAAACTCAATGTAAGAAGCTGCCAAATATTTAAGTGGTTTAATGTTGGATAAACGCATCAACGCCAAAAAGACACCGATGATGCTTCCAAAGATGACCGCTGCCAAAGCCAGTAAAAGTGTATTTCGAATTCCGATCAAATACAGAGACTGGTATCGAAAAACAAAGCTAAAATCCATATAAGAGCCTCCTTCATATGATTAGACGGAAGAAAAGACGGCTGCCTGACAGCGCCGTCTTTTCGGAAATCACTGCAAAATATGATTACTCAACTTGCTGTTCATCTGCCAACTCGGTTGCATCTGCAATAAACTGGTCGATCATGTCATTATCCATCAGCCGCTGGAGTGTTTCATTGATGGAAGCCACCAAATCTTCGTTTCCTTTGGCTACGGCAATGGCAACGCCGTCCTCTTGTCCAAAGCTAATATCAGACAGTTCCAGAGCAGAGTCTGCTGTTGCATAGGCAGAAGCTACCGGACCTACCAGAACAATGCCATCAATTCGACCGCTTTTTAAATCCATGACCAAATCGTTGATTCGGCTTAAATACCTTCTTTCAGCCGGATTTTCGATCATTTCTTCAGCAATGGTTTCCTGAACCGTTGACATTTGAGCTCCAATCCGCTTGCCTTCCAGGGCTTCAATCGAATTTAGTTCGTCCACATCTTCTGCACGCACCAAAAATCGTTGTTCGGCTGCATAATATGGAATTGAAAAATCAACACTTTCTTTTCTTTCTTCTGTCGGAACCATGCCGGCAACGATAAAATCAATGTTACCCGCAACCAACGCTGCCAGCAGGCCATCAAAGTCCATGTCTCTTATTTCCAATTCTACTCCCAGATCATCTGCAATTTCTCTGGCAATATCAATGTCGAATCCAACTACCTGAAGTTCACCGTCAACTTCTGCAATAAACTCGTATGGTGGATAATCCGCTGCAGTGCCTAGAACAATTTTTCCTTCGTCCTGTATCTCCTGAATTTTTGCTCCAATCGCTTCTTCTGGCTCTGTTGATTCTTCCACCGTATCATTTTCCGCCGGTTCTTCAACTTCCGGCGCAGGCTCCTCCTGGCCTCCACAAGCTGATAAAAGTAATGCCAACACAAGTATCATCAAAAATCCTAATTTAACGCTTTTACTCAAAAAATTCATTTTGCATGTCCCCCTTAACCATTATTGAAAAACTACTTTGATTGCATTATTATACACCCAGCAATGCAAAGATGCAATCACATTTATCATCCATTCAAACTTGGCAACAAATTAGATCCCGAGGGAATCACGTAGGTGGTTAAATTGTCCCCATGTTCCTTTGCAATGGCTTCCAGCGCGTCTTCCATATTCCGATAGACCCTGATGCCTAATTTTTCCAATAGCATTGGTTCCAGTTCCGTAACACAGTACACCTGATAATCTTCAGCGATCTGTGAAACTAAAAATCCAGCAAATTTTGAAACCGTGAAAGCCCGGCGCATTTCTTCTTCTCTTTCCACATGGGTATCAAAGGCTTCTAACAGATTTCTTACTTCAGGATGACCGACGCCCTCTGGACACTGACAAAGCAACAAAATGACCTTGCCTTTTTTGACAGCTTCCTTGGCACTGCTCAGTGCTTTCGTTGACTGATACAGATTGATATCCTTGGGGTAACCCCCAGCAGAAACCACTGCCATATCCGCCAATACATCAATGGAGACGCGATCCGTTTGATCCAGCAGTCTTTTACCCTCTTCAAAAGCCTCCAGATAGTTTCCCGCTACTGCAGCACCGATTCTACCGTCACTGTTAACGATGACGTTTAGCATAAAGGAAGGGTTGACCATTTGTGCGGCTTCCTCCATATCCGCATTTAACCGGTTCCCTTCAACGCTTCCACACCGAACGCATTCATGGATGCCGTCTCCCGGTCGATCTCCAAGAGATAAAGAATGATTTTCCATAATAGTTTTATAACCGCAGATTCCGGGCAGGATGGATTTTTTACCGCCACCCCAGCCAGCCAGGTCATGAAATACGATACCTCCTGTAATAATGATATGATTATGCTCCATCACAGTACGGTTAACCAAGACTTTGGTGCCAAAACTGGTTGTGCCCATGTATTTCAAATTATCCGCATCATGGCAGTCGTGATTGTAAAATCTAAATCGGGAAGAAAGCTCTTCTCCTAACAGTATTTTCGCTTCTTCATCGGTTATATTTCGATGGGATCCGGTGGCACAGACAAAGGTGATTTGATGGTCGGGTATTCCGGCGTCGGAAAGTTCTCTGATTAATTCCGGCAAGAAGACATGCATGCGCTGCCAGGCACGAGTTATATCTGAGATGATGATACATACTGTTTCATCTGACTTCACCATTTTCTTTAGTGTTGGGCTTCCAATAGGCGCTTCCAGCGCTTTGCGAACTATATCACTTTCATTCAAAAACGGTTCTGCCCGTTTTTCGTTGTCGGATTTCAATACATCTAAAATATAATGCTGCTGCAAAGACAGTTCGATTGTCTCTTTTCCATAAGGCAATGGAATCATCTGCTGTTTCAAGGCGCAATCCCCTTTCATCGTTTTCTGCTGCCGATGATTTCATTATAGCATATTGACAAATGATTAGGAGGCCACTTCTTTTCCTGTATTATTAATGCTTTCAGGTTGAATAATTCTTGCCGGTATTCCTACAGCCGTGCACTTTTCCGGAACATCCTTCACAACCACGGCGTTAGCTCCCACCTTTGAATGATGGCCAAGGGTTATCGGACCAAGAATCTTAGCACCCGCTCCAATCGTTACGTTATTTCCCACCGTGGGGTGTCTTTTCCCCTTATCCTTGCCGGTTCCACCTAAAGTGACTCCATGAAACAACGTTACATCGTCGCCTACTTCAGCTGTCTCTCCTATCACAATTCCCATTCCATGATCAATGAAAAGTCTTTTTCCAATAACTGCTCCAGGATGAATTTCTATTCCAGTAAAGAATCGGCCCAGATTTGAAACAATTCTTGACAACAGCAATAATCGTGAGCGATATAATGCGTTGGCAATACGATGAAAACAGATGGCATGAAGTCCTGGGTAGTTTAAAATGATATCCAACCAGTGACGGGCTGCAGGATCTTTTTCTCTGACAACGTCAAAATACGATGACATTTGATTACCCTCCTTGATATACTATACTAATTCAGTCGGAATAGTAATGTATATTTTACCTGCTTCTTAGATGACTGTCAATAAAAAGAGTTCTTTTCTTTTGTTTAAATCATGTCTATAATGGAAAGTAAGATTGAGGAGGGCATCTTATGAAAAAGCATCCACAGAGCCAGCGATTGGGTTCAGAAGCCATAATGCCTTTGCTTTTTCGATTATCCCTTCCCGGTATGGTTTCTATGTCGGTTCAGGCTCTTTATAATGTAGTTGACAGTTTGTTTGTTGCCCGAGTCAGTGAAAATGGTTTGACGGCTCTTGCCATTGCCTTCCCGGTACATATTTTTATTATCGCACTGTCTACCGGCACGGGAATTGGAACCAGTTCTTTGATTTCCCGAATGCTTGGCAGAAAAGAACCAGAAAGGGCTTTTCTGGTAGCACAGCATGTGATTGCCGCCGGTTTGATTTATGGAATCCTCTCTGCCTTTGTGGGTATGTTTTTAGCTGCCCCCTTAGTCTCGCTCTTTACGGAAGACTCGCAGGTACTTGCTTATGGCGTCGAATATATAAGAGTGATTCTGCTGGGATCGGTTTTTCTTTATATTTCCATCATCGCCAGTGATATCATGAGGGGACAGGGCAACACTTTCGTTCCGATGCTGGCACTAATGCTGGGAGCTGTCACCAATATTGTATTGGATCCTTTCCTGATTTTCGGTATCGGTTTCTTCCCCCGTATGGAGGTGCTTGGTGCGGCCATTGCAACCGTTGTTTCAAAAGCGATCAGCTGTTTGTTTATCCTTCTGATTCTTTATCGGGGAGATAATGAAATTAAGCCTCGATTGGAACGATTTGCTTTCGATTACCGGATAATGGGCGAAGTCTATAAAATTGGTCTTCCCAACATGGTGATGCAGATTATGACCTCTTTCATGATTAGTATTTTAAACGGCATTGTTGGGGCTTACTCGGAGGTAGCCATCGCTGTTAACGGGGTGTACTTCCGATTGCAGTCTTTTGCAATTATGCCGGTGTTTGGTTTAACTCAAGGCTACATACCCATCATCGGTTACAATTATGGCGCCGGCAACACAGACCGCATGCGCAGGACGGTAATTTATGCTCTCGGCATCGGACTATTGATTACCAGCACCAGCTCTATCATATTTCGATTTTTTCCAGCACAGCTAATGAGTCTCTTTAATCCTGGCGATGAAATGATGGAAATTGGAATTCATACCCTCCAAACTGTTTCCATAGGCCTCTTTGTAGTAGGACCAGCCATTATTGGTGCAACGACCTTTCAGGCAATTGGTAAGGGATTGCCTGCTCTCGCCTTATCCTTTATGCGCCAAATGATTTTGCTGGTTCCATTGGCTTATGTATTTGGAGAGCGGTGGGGACTCTATGCCATCTGGTACGCATTCCCCGTTTCAGAGTTTATCGCTTTTTTCATTATGATCTTTTGGCTGGGTGATCGATTGAAAAAAGTATTCAGAGAGATGGATTCTCAGTGTCCATGAAACGATGACCTTTGGTTCCAATAGTGTGTTTGTTAATTATACTAAATGATTGGAGGAAACGTGATGGATGAACAAAGATTGATATTAAGAGCAACCGTTCAAGGCATGCTGAGTATGCTCATTAAGTTTGGTTCGCTTTTACTGGTGACCTTGATTGTTTTTTTTCGTGTCAGAAGCTATCAACAGCAATTAATTGAATCCTACGAAGTTGGTTACCTTTCTGCCCTTACGCAAGTTTTTGAGACAGAAATGGAATTGGTGGAACTTGGGATTTTAATAGTATCCTATTTAGCCACTCTGGCTTTGTTCTTTTTCATCTTTTATCTAATTTATCGTTTGCTGGCTTTGTTTTTTGGGTTGTCTTCCACCACACTCATTGATTTTCAGCAGGGGCGCATTGTACAAAAGGCGTTGCGTTTTCCGTTTCAGCGAATCGAAGATGAAAACCGCTTTCATAAACTAATACAGGTACGTATCGAGCAAAATTTAATCGACGGCCTGGTCCAGAGCGGTACGCTGTATGTAGAGTATTTGGTGCAGAGTCAATTGGATTCTCAGTTGCGCGTCATGGTGATTCCTTACATTAAGGACCCGGATCGAATCAAAAGAAGACTATTCTCTCATTAAAAAAAGCCGATCGCGTTGAAAACTGCGATCGGCTTTTTAAAATTCAATTATTCTATTAGTTTCCGAAAAGACTCTTCCGGCATGGGCCTATAGAAATAGTAACCTTGTACTTCTTCGCAACCGAATCGTTGGAGTGTTTGTATCTGTTTTTTCTGTTCAACCCCTTCAGCTGTAACAGTAAGATTCAGTTCATGTGCCATGTTAATAATCTGACTTACAATGGACGCCTCTTTACGATCTTTCCCTAGATGATGGATAAAGGACTTGTCAATCTTAAGGATGTCCAGCGGTAAAGTTCGCAGATAATTTAGCGACGAATAACCGGTTCCAAAATCATCTAAAGCCACTTTCACCCCAAGTTTTCGAATTTTTTCCAGCATTTCAATGCTATGCTGAAGGTTTTCCATGACAACGGTTTCTGTAATTTCTATCTGGAGTGCTTCCGGTTTCATATCATATTTCATGATCAATTCTTTTATCCATTCGTGCAAATCCTGCCGTTTAAATTGTGCTGGTGATAGATTTACAGAAACCAATAGGTTTCTATCGCTTTTGCTGCTCCAGGTTTTATAATGTTTTAAAACTGTCTCCATTACCCACTGACCGATGGGAACAATTTGACCCGTTTCTTCTGCGATTTCTATAAAATAGGAAGGCGATAAAACGCCTTTCGTTGGATGGTTCCAACGAACCAATGCTTCAGCACCATGGATCCTTCCTGAAGCTACATCAAGCACAGGTTGATAATAAACCAGAAATTCTTCCCGGAGAATAGCGTAACGAAGATCTTTTTCTTTCTCCATCCAACTGGCCACCCGTTCCCGTATGTTGTGATCAAAAAAACGATATTTGTTTTTCCCTCCAGCTTTTGCTTCGTTCATAGCCACATCAGCATACTGAATCAACGTATCTCTGTCTTCACCATCATCCGGATAAACAGTAATCCCAACGCTGGCGCCCATAAAGAACTCTGCTTCGTCGATGTTAAAGGGTATTTCAAAAGTTTTCAATACCTTTGCTGCCAGGTTTTCCACTTCTTCGATGGATTTAATTCCGGGTTTCAGGATGAAGAACTCATCTCCTCCGGATCTGGCCAACATTTCTCCGGGTTCTGTCAGTTCGGAAAAGCGAAGAGCAACCTGCTTTAGCATTTCATCTCCCACCCGATGACCGCGGGTGTCATTTATTCGTTTGAAGTCATCTAAATCAACGATCAGCAAAGCAAATCGTTTTTTCCTTCTTTGATGAGATGAGAGAATCTTTTTCAGGTGATCGTAAAACAGCGTTCGGTTCCCAAGCCCTGTTAATTTATCATAGAAAGCCATGTCATACATTTCCATCATCATGCGTTTCTGTTCAGTTACGTCCAAATGAGATCCGGCCATACGAACCGCATTACCATCTTCATCCAAAACCACTTTGCCCCGACTTTGAATCCAGCGGTACTCACCTGTCTTATCTTTTAACCTGAACTCACAATAGTAATAAGGTGCTTTTCCAGCAATATGCTGTTCTTCTGCTTTTTGTACCGTTAAGACATCTTCCGGATGAACCAGCGAGAGCAAGGCATCATGGCTATCCTCTATCTCATCTTCTTCGTAACCAAGCATTTCTTTGGTTCGACTGAACAACATGACACCAGTTTGCTTGTTTAAATCCCATATGTTTTCATTGCTTCCTTCAACAATCAGCCGATATTTTTCCTCGGTTTCTAACAGTTCGTTTTGTTTTACGTTTAATTGTCCATACTGGTTTTCCAGCTTTTCTTCCATGGCGAGCAATTCTTCATAGGCACTTTCCAGTTCTTCGTAGCTTACCAGCAGCTTCTGCCTGGAATCTTTAAGTTTCTTCATCTGACCATTCAGCAATACATAGAGCAATAACGCCGTCATGACAACATAAAACCATCCTTTGTACGTCTGGACAGTCTGATATTGTTCAGGATCCTGAACAAGCACAGCCAATACCTGATCAGACAAAAGGATCCATAGTGTACCCAGAATCAGATAAATAATGGTTATCTTCCAGGTGATTCTATCCAGGTTTGTTGCTTCCAAGGAATTGCTCCAAGTGATTTCTCTGTCTTTTCTCTGTTCCTGTTCTGGCATACGCAGGCCTCCCTTCGCTGTCAGTGATATTCGTTCTATTCGCTTTATCAATATTCTCAGTTATACCCGTCCATTGCCTTTCGAAGCGATTATTCCGCTTATTCATTAATGCGTGAGAAAAAATTTACTTTCGATCAAAATACGGACTTTTTCCACTGACAGACAGTGGTATCCCATAAGCCATTTTAACAGCCGTTTCAAAATAGCTAAGGTTCATGGCAGCTTTTCCGGCTGTAAACATAATCCGATTATCACAGCGATGATCCGCTGCTACCGAAGCTGCCGACCCAAGGGCCACGCCGAGATCTCCCGAATTAAATGCACAAATCCCGTCGTTTTCATGGTTTTCTGCACAATCTGCATAACCGCAGTAGCCACAAACAGCAATGCCAACTGTTTGTACGCGTGTTCCTGCCAAAAAGACCACATGAGATTGCTCAATATTTCCAGCATCTCTTGCAAAAAAAGCTGCATCATTTTCTTTCGCAATTTTTCTCATTTCCTCTGCAAGTATGTCTTTTTCTTCCCCTTCCACCAGGATAATCTCCAAGTTATCGGTCCCTTTTGCTTTTGGTGCTGTTCTGGCTGCTACCGCCATCAATTCAGCCACTTGGATGGCAGCTGCCTTTTCGATTGCTTCCCGACGATGAATCATATCTATTCCTCCTGTCCAGTTTTTTTCTCTATCTTTCCGTATTCTAAATTATTCGACTAAAAGAGAAAAACTCCTGCTTTTTGCAGAAGTTTCATGGAATCCGTTATCCGCATGAGGTTAGTTTAACACCTCAACAACAGATTTTGTCGCTCGTGTTAATTGAAAATAAGCGGTGAATGCGCCGCTGATCAGGCACACCAGCCAAAAAGTAATGGTGCGAAATACAATGGCCAGTGCCAGTGCCTGTGAAGGAGGCACTTCAGTAAAGGTCAGCAATAAAACCATCGTCCCTTCAAAGGTTCCAATGCCCCCAGGCAGTATGGGTATCAAGGCGGCGATATATGCCAGAAACACCACTGCACCGGCTGTCACAAAGGTAATTTCCAGGCCTATTGATTTCGACAGAATGATCATTTTAACCGGATAAAGCAACCAAATGATCCCACTTAGCATGAACTGTGACCTTTTTTCTTTTTTCCTGTGATTCATTTCATCCCATTGACTCCTGACGTTCTCCATCATTTCTAAGAATCTTTCTGATACCGTTCTCCGGAAATTTACCATTTTCTCCATTTGATATATTCGTTTGAAAATGATCACAACAAAAATTAGGATAAATAAATATCTTCCAAACCAGAAAATTCCAGGAAGTTCTCCTGACCATTGTAAAGATATTTTTTTCCATTGGTTGCCGATAAAAGCTGCGGAAAAGAGGAAAGAGACTGTCAAAAACATGAGTCCACTAATACTTTTTTGAACCATCAACAGGGACGCCGCCCTGATGCCGGACCAGTTGAAGCTGTTTTTCAGCCACCATATCTTGACGGCTTCTCCACCAATTTTCACAGAGGGTGTAATGGATTCCACAAAACTGCCTACCATATTCATCTGAAGCATTTGCATGAGAGTTACGCGACGATCTGTCATCTGGGCCAGTCGCTTCCACTGATATGAGATTAAAAGCTGGGTCAAAGCCTGAAGTGCCACTAAAACCATAAGCACAACAAGACTTATCTGATTAAATGTGTTTATCACCGAAGGGATGTCCGTTTGCCAGTAAAGAACTAGCATTAAAAGGATTCCAACCGTAGGAACCACCCTTTTTTTCCATTTTTTCATTCGATCTTCCTCCCCGAACCATAACACAGGTTCCTTTTAGTGTTTTTTGGGGATTCACCAACAGATGCACGCTCTGATGTACCATCTTCTCGCTGATATTTCCGCAGGATTTATGATAAAACCGTTCCATACATTCTCTGGGAAATCGTGCCAAGATACGAGTCCCGGGGAGGGCGTTGCTCTGAAGATGCTCTAATATTATTTCCCGGTCACGAACCTGTAACGCGATATGAACTACTTCATATTCTTTAGGGTCAAAGGTTTGACCACAACCAAGAAATACATTGATTTTTTCATCCAGATGCATACGCTTTAACAGATCAACCGCATGACTCACCGCGTTCTGATCGCAGTCGAGCACATCCACGTTAGCCCCAGTCTGACGATTGATCTCAATTGCAGTTGCCGGGAAAGCACCGCCACCGATGCAAAGGACCCGATCCTGTTTCTTAATTTCTCCCAGCACGATTTCATTCGCCACAATTTTTTCATAGTAGCATCTGAAAATCGGGTAGGTGACTGAGAAATGCGACAAGGCGATTTCAAAAATTCGGGTTGCTGCCGGAATCATAAATAAGCTCCTTCCTTAGGCCAGTATTCGGCTGACCATGCTGATAGTCTGAAAAAACAATCCGCCCAGAATAAGTGCACTCATGGTTGTTCCAACTGCCATTAACACGCCAATCTTCGCCCCAAACTCTTTAATGAGTACTCCCAAAACAGCAAGGCAGGGCATATAAAACAGCGCTACTACGGCGCCGGTAAATAGCTGCGTGCCTGTTAGTCCCAGCTCCAGTAAGGGAAGCACGGCCAATTCTCTGCGAATGATTCCAAGAATGAGGCCTAATGTTGCTTCCGGCGGCAGTCCCAGCCAACCTTCCACCAGTGGTGACAGGAAAACTCCCACCTGAACCAGTGCCCCCGTTTCTGCCAACAGGGCAGCGAAGCCAACACCAAGCACCATTGGAACTTCCGCTTCCATAATAAAGTGCTTCACGCGAATTCGTATTTTTTTCAACAGGGTTTGCCGATCTGGCATCAATAAATTGGGAATCTCCAGCAGCATGGGATCGCTTTTTCCTGGAATAAATCGATCCAGTGTCAACCCCGCTAAGAAAATGGCAACAAATGAAACCAGATATACTGAAATTAACAGCAGCACCGAATGTTCTCCCAGCAAAGCAATAAATGCACCGGTCTGAGCCGCACAAGGAACTCCAAAGGCCACCATTGATGCAACCATCAACCTTTCTTTCTGAGTGGTTGCAGCCCTTGTTCCCAGAATAGCAGGAATGGCACAGCCATATCCCATAATCATCGGGACAATATTGCCACCTTGAATGCCAATCTTTCTAAAAACTCCATCTACCAACACACCCAACCTCGGCAGGTAGCCGCTGTCTTCCATAAAAGAAAGCACGACATAGAACAAGAGTACATATGGAAGAATCAATGCAAAAGGCCATTCAATTCCCTTGACCAGCATCCCATACTCACCCATTAACACATTGTATAAAATTCCTTCCGTAACAAAAAGTCTTACCAGCTGATCCAACAACGGAACGATGACTTGATGCACCAGGGGTAATAAAATCAGCGCACGCAGACCCTTACCACCACCAACAACGATTCCCAGGGCCAGCGCCATGACCATTATAGCAATTGGGATTCCTGGAAACGGCCTCATGGTTGCGTCGCCCAGTTTCTCCAGCCAGGTTGGATGACGATGCTCCACCTGCTGAACCTGGCGGATTACTTTTCCAACCCACACCCAGCGGTCTTCTTCCGTATCCGGCCAGTCCTCTTTCTGATGAATTTCATTGCTTTCGATTGATTTTATGGATGCTTCCATCAATTCTGATAGGCCAATATTTCGGACAGCAACCGTCGGAATAACCGGTGCTTCAAGGAATTTCGCAAGCAATTCCACATCAATTTGAATCCCCTGCCGCTCGGCAACATCTATCATGTTAAGTGAAAATATAACTGGAACGGGGTTTTTCATTATTTCAGTACTTAAATGTTGTATTTGAGAGGCAAAAAATAGATTCCTTTCAAGGTTAGTGGCATCCAGAACAACTATAATGGCATCTGCCGTCTCTCTTTTCATCATGTCAACTGCTACTTTTTCAGCTTGTGATGAAGCATCCAGCGAATAGGTTCCAGGAACATCGATCAGGTCCCCGTGATGCCCACGAAATTGCCAGTCGCCTTTTGTGAAACTTACCGTGGTACCCGTATAATTGGCACTTTCTACTTCCACTCCGGTCAGTTTGGAAAAAACAACACTCTTACCAACATTTGGATTTCCCATTAACAGGATTCTATAACCTGAATGATTAGGCTTAAATTCACCTTGATTGGTATGGCATTTCAATTACGAATCCTCCTTGACGGTGATCTGCTCTGCTAATTCTCTGGCTAACGCAAAGCTTCTATTTCCCATGCAAACCACGACGGGCCCTCCAAAGGGTTGCTTCGATTTAATTGCAATACACTGACCTTTTCTGAATCCCATTGCATCCAACAATGGTACGCTTGGTAAAGATTCAATCACGCAGTTGCATTTCTTTTTCATCTTATATAATGACATCGATAAGCCCCCCGTATTGTTGATGTGTTAAACAATGATTATCTTTCTCATTTGCATCACAAGCTTATCATTAAATTCAATAAATTTCAACAAAAATTTATTTTTTTCAACACTTTAATGTTTTCTTTTCTTTTTTTGATTCTCAAGATTAAAGGGGCAATGCTTACATCCTTCTAAACGATGAACTAAATCACTGCTGGCTCTTTTCGAAAAAACACATGGAATGTTCATCTGTTTTGCTTTCTCTTTAACTAATTGCGTCATATTATGCTCGATAAAATCCGTAAAAACGATAATCACATCTGTTTGTTCCGGGATATCCATTTTTCTCATCCCTTTTTTTCTGCCGGTCCAATGTGTATAGTCGTCAATGCCGAAAGATTCCAGTGCGGTTGGTATGTTTCCTAACCGATCTGCTCCCACTAATAATGCTTTCATCTCAATACCTTCCTTTCTCATTTCTTAACACCATACAAAATACTTTTATTCATTCTTACTATTTATTTACCCATTATTGATAACGATTATCATTATTATAAAACATAATCACAGTTTTGTCAAAATAAAAACAAGGACTCATCATCCTTGTTTTTTCAACTTCATCTGTTTAAGTATGTTTGGCTGGCTCTTTTATGTTTTTCTGGAATACTTCCCTTAAGTTTTTCCCTGTAAAATGTAGCTGATCCGGTTCTCTAAACTCCCAGGCAACATGAGGTTCCCCCAGAAATTTTTTCCGAAGTTCTTCTGTTTGAAACACCCGGATTCCATATACCCAATTGCACATAAGCAAGATTGATGCCATGTGAGCGCCTTCATTCGATGCACCACACATATCTTCAACAAGGTTAATCTGGTAATCACGAAAATAACCGTCAAAAACAGATGTCATCAGGCATCCGTCGGTTACAAAACCACCAATAATCAGACTGTCAATGCTCTTCTCCCTAAGAATCAGATCCAGATGTGTTTGATAAAACCCGCTCCAGCGATACTTATCAACGATGATATCTCCTTCTTGTGGTCCGATTTCATCTAAAATATCAACGGCATCGGTATCGCTCCTGTAAAAAACAGGCTTTCCATATTTATCCAAAGGTTCTTTCCTGGAAAGACCTTGGCCGTCGTGCCGATTAATCTGTCTTGTGTAGATGACGGGAATGCCTTTCTTGCGACATAATTCAAGAACAATCTGGGCATTTTGAATAACTTTCTCCATGTTTTCTATGTGAAACTGATCTTCTTTCTGCAAATCAATTAAAACCAGTGCTGTCTTATTTGTCTTCATCAGTTTTTTCTCCCCTTCTTTATCAATACCAATATGGCATAACGCAGACAGAAACGCACACCAACAGTTTAGTTGCTCATCAGTCGTTGGATTGCAGCGACGATAATCAAAATCCCAACCGAGGTCATGACGATTGTTCCGCCGGGCGCAAGGGAAGCATAAAAAGAAATAGTCAACCCTGCCAACACAGAAATCAAGCCAAAACATAAAGAAGCAATAAAAGTGACTAGAAAGCTCTTTTTCAGCTGAAGGCTGGTAGCCACCGGGATCACCATTAATGAAGAAACCATCAATATCCCGACGATTCGCATCGAAATCGATATGGTCACGGCTACCAAAATGGTGAAAATCATGTTGATCCTTTTCACCGGTACTCCGGCAAGCCGGGCAGCTGTTTCATCAAAGGCCATGTAAAATAGCTGTCGATAATAGAACAAGACGGTAGCCATGATTATAGCGCCTAAAATTAAGATGCTAAGCATATCACGGGAAGTCACCAGGGTTACACTGCCAAACAGATAACTGAAAACCTGAGCGCCGGCTCCACCAAGGCTTATCAGAATCGTTGCCAGTCCAATGCCAAAAGACAGCACTACCGCCAGGGATATTTCTGCATACTGGTGAAACTCCTTTCGCAGCAACTCGATCCCAAAGGAGGCCAAGAGAGTTAAAATTAATGCCATATAAATCGGATAAAAATTTAGCAGAATGCCTCCGGCCACGCCAGCCAAAGCCACATGGGATAATGTGTCTCCGATCATCGAGAGCCTTCTCAAGGTTAAAAATATTCCAATGGCCGGACAGATCAAGGCCACGACCACTCCCGCCAGAAAGGCCCGTTGCATAAATCCGTATTGTAAAATTTCCGGCATAAGTTCAGCTCCTCTTTTAGTGGGCGTGATGCACCAGTCTGGTTTTTTCTCCGTAAATGCTTTCCAGGTATTCTTCCGGGTTAAATGTATTAGCATCATGAACAAAGAGTTTTTCCTTGCCCACGCAGGCAATATGACTGGTTCTTTCACTGACAACACCTATGTCATGAGAGACCATTATCAGCGTGATGCCCATTTGCCGATTAAGCTTTTCCATTAATTCGTAAAATTTTTCCTGAGATTCCACGTCCACACCTACTAATGGTTCATCCATAAAAATAACTTTGGGTGAATTAACCAGTGTTCTGGCAATAAACACCCGTTGTTGCTGCCCTCCCGACAGTTGTCCTATACGGCGGGCAGCATACGCTTCCATTCCGACAATGTGGAGTGCTTCTTCAACTTTTTTTCGGTGATGCGCATTCATCCATTTAAACGCACCCATCTGACTGATTAAATTTGCACTCACCATTTCCTTCACCGTCGCCGGAAAGCCCATATTAAACTCCCTTACGTTCTGCGGAATATACCCTATCTGATCCCATTTTCGAAATTCTCCAACGGGCGTTCCAAATAGTGAGCAGGTGCCTGACTGAGGCTTTAAGAGGCCCAACATCAATTTCAATAATGTGCTCTTTGCCGAACCATTCGGGCCAACGATTCCCCAAAACTCACCATGCTGCACCTGAAAATTCACATCTCTTAGAAGCGTTATTTCATCGTAGCCAAAGGTCACATTGTGCAGGGTAATTACTTCAGACAATACGGTCACCTGCCTTCCAGAATCGATTCATCATTCAGCCAATGCTTTTCGAAGTGCTTCAACATTTTTTTTCATTAAGCTTACGTAGTTCTCTCCCGCTTCTTTTTGCTCTTTTGTAAGACCCTCTACGTTGTAAAGCATCAGTGGTTCAAGGCCAGCTTCTTCCGCCAAAACTTCAGCAGTTCTTGGGTTCGCAAGGGTTTCAAAAAAGATGTGTTCAAGATCATATTCACGGGCAATTTTTGTTAATTCCGCCAACCTTCCTGGATTTGGCTCAGCGTGGGGGGATATGCCGGTAACGGTAATTTCAGTGATACCATGTCGATCAGCCAAGTATCCAAAGGCCGAATGAGAAACCAGTATGATATCCGTATGCGCTTCCTGCATCATTTCTTCAAAGGAATGGTGAATTTCCATCAGTTTCTTTTCAAATTCTTCGAAGCTTCCCTGATATTGCTGGCTGTTATCCAGGTCTTTTTCCTGTAATACGATACTGATCTTTTCAGAGATCAACATTGCATTCATAGGATCTGTCCATATATGCGGGTCGTATTCGCCATGGTCGTGATCATGGTCGTGGTCATGGTATTCCCTGACTTCTACCAGTTCACTGGCATTGATGATCAGAGCATCAGTGTTTTCCAGCATGTTCAACACGCCATCAATCCAAGGTTCCATGTCCAATCCATTATAAATAAAAACATCTGTCTTTTCAAGCTCCACCAAATCTCTGGGGGAAGGTTCGTAACTGTGAGGATCTGCCCCATCCGGTACCATTTGCTTCACACTTACTCGATCGCCTCCTATAACTTTCGCAAAGTCATAATAAGGATAAAAGCTTGCAATCACCTTTATTGGATCTGGAATTTCTTCTACCTTCTCCACTTCCTCATCCCGATTTTCATCAATCTGACCTTCATCGCCAGTCTGCAGCGTCCCATTCCCACAACCTGCGAAAGCAACGGCGATGGTTAATACCGCAATCAACATGAATAATCTTCTATTTTTCATGTATTTTTCCTCCTTTTTGCAACTCGTTTGCATTTAGCATATGCATATTATACCCATTTATTTTATTTTAAACAATGCTTATCTTTCTTACCCAACCAGAAGCAAGACGCTTAGCATTTAATAATTAAATCCGAAAAAATTCACCACGAAATAGCTGTTGACATTTTAGTACTCCAATGATAAAATTATTTAAAACGGAGGTGCACTTATGGCTGGTGTTTTTCACTTATCTGAAATGCTCTCTTTGGCATTACACAGCATGGTCTATATTGCAACATCAGATGATCAGTATGTAAACGTTAAGCAAATAGCGGCCTCAACCGACGCTTCGGAAGCGCATTTATCCAAGGTGTTACAGCGTCTTGTCAAAGGGCGACTGATTCATTCGGTAAGGGGTCCCCGAGGTGGATTTGCCTTGGCGATGGCTCCTGAAGAGATCAGCTTTCTGAATATCTATGAAGTGATCGAAGGACCGATTGTGATTGAAGGGTGTCCGAATCATCGAAAAACATGTCCTTTTTCTTCTTGTATTTTTAAAGGAATCCCAGAAAAAATGAACAACCAGTTTTTTAATTATCTTGAAAAAAATAAATTGTCAGATTTTTTGGGAAGCCGAAAAAAAACAAATAACAGCCAAAGCGTCGTTTAATCCCCTCAGTTTTCGCCAAGAAAAAAACAAAAGAAGGCAATAAAAAATTTTTGTTTGTTTTAGTATTTTGACACCTAATTACCTGACTTATTTTTTAGTTAACATCTGCGTGGTAATTAAGTAATAGATCGCTATTAATATGAAAGCATCCAAAGGAGGAGTGAATCAATGAGTATGTTTTGTTATCAATGTCAGGAAACCGCACGTAATACAGGATGCACCAAAGTAGGAGTCTGTGGAAAGAAATCGGATGTTGCAAATATCCAGGATTTACTAGTTTTTGTTGTAAAGGGCATATCACTATACAGCAGTGAACTGGCCAATATAGGGATTTATGATGAGAAGGCCAGCGATTTTATTCATTTTGCATTGTTTTCCACAATCACCAATGCGAATTTTGACAAAGAGGCCTTCGATCAAATGATTAAAGAAGGATTGGAAATTCGCGAGTCACTGAAAAAGAAGCTGGGTGAAGTAAGTCCGGAGACCAAAATTCCAGAAAGAGATGCTGCTCTATGGTATGCTGATTCGACCGAAGCCTTTGATGCAAAAGCACCACAGGTAGGGGTTCTAAGCACTGAAAACGAAGACATTCGTTCTCTAAAAGAAATGATTGTTTATGGTTTGAAAGGTGTTTCCGCCTATACGCACCATGCTGGAAATCTCGGCTTTAAAAACCAGGAAATCGATGTGTTTATGCAGGAAACATTTGCAAAACTAACAGATGATTCTCTAACAGCCGATGACTTAGTTCCTATGGTTCTTGCAACCGGTGAATGCGGAGTAAAAGCAATGACTTTGCTGGATGAAGCCAATACAGGCACTTACGGCCATCCGGAAATTACAAAAGTTAATATTGGCGTTGGGAAAAATCCCGGCATCCTCATAAGCGGTCATGATTTAAACGACCTGGAGCAATTACTGGAACAAACAAAAGATCAGGGAGTCGATGTCTATTCCCACAGCGAGATGCTTCCAGCCCACTATTATCCAGCTTTTAAAAAGTATGATCACTTTTTCGGAAATTATGGCGGATCCTGGTGGAGACAGGATAAAGAATTCGATTCGTTTAATGGCCCTGTTTATATGACATCCAATTGCCTTGTGCCTCCAAAGGAGAGCTATAAAGACCGCGTTTATACATCAAATGCCACTGGATATCCTGGCCTGACCTATATTTCCAATATTGGAGACACGAAGAAAAAGGATTTTACGCCTATGATCGAACATGCTAAAAAATGCCAGTCACCTATAGAGCTGGAAACCGGTGAAATTGTAGGGGGCTTTGCACATAACCAGGTAATGGCCCTTGCTGATAAAGTGGTGGATGCAGTGAAGCAGGGACATATCAAGCAGTTCTTTGTCATGGCCGGATGCGATGGACGAATGAAAGGAAGAGAATATTATACCGATTTCGCTAAGGCTTTGCCGGAAGATACAGTCATATTGACAGCAGGTTGTGCAAAATATCGATACAACAAATTGGATCTGGGAGATATCGGTGGCATACCAAGAGTCTTAGACGCCGGACAGTGCAATGATTCCTTCTCCCTTGCTGTCATTGCTATGAAACTGCAGGAAGTGTTTAAACTTGATGACATCAATGATCTTCCAATTTCTTACAACATCGCATGGTATGAGCAAAAGGCGGTCATTGTATTGCTGGCGCTTCTCCACCTTGGAATTAAAAACATTCACCTTGGACCAACTCTGCCAGGATTCCTTTCACCCAATGTAGCAAATGTATTGGTTGAGAAGTTTGGAATTGCAGGAAATAAAACTGTCGAAGAAGATATTGAAATTTTTCTTGGTTAAAACCAGCAAAGTATAAGCTCAATTAGAAAAAGCCCACTGCAATAATGGGCTTTTTCTATGCTTTCAATTCAATTTTTTTATTGGCAGGGGTGGCAGGATTTGAACCCACGGCATACGGTTTTGGAGACCGTCGTTCTACCAGACTGAACTACACCCCTATGAAACACCGCTTATTGATTGTACCATAACTTGCCTACTTTGTTAAGAAAAAATGGTGGGCCTTCAGGGACTCGAACCCCGCACCTGCCGGTTATGAGCCGGATGCTCTAACCAACTGAGCTAAAGGCCCTCGCTACCCTTGGGTTGGTCCGGGTGGAGGGATTTGTGCGCTACACCCAGTGACCAATGGCGGAGAAGGCGGGATTCGAACCCGCGCGCCGCATAAGCGACCTAACGGTTTAGCAAACCGTCCTCTTGAGCCTACTTGAGTACTTCTCCACAAGTGATGCACGATTATAGTATTAAATTTTATGGCGGAGAGGGTGGGATTCGAACCCACGGCCCCTTTCGGAGTCACTGGTTTTCAAGACCAGCTCCTTAAACCGCTCGGACACCTCTCCTGGTGACCCATCCGCGACTCGAACGCGGGACACCCTGATTAAAAGTCAGGTGCTCTGCCAGCTGAGCTAATGGGTCAACTATGGCTGGGATAGCAGGACTTGAACCTGCGCATGACGGAGTCAAAGTCCGCTGCCTTACCGACTTGGCTATATCCCAATGTTAAATGGCGTGCCCACAGGGATTCGAACCCCGGACACACGGCTTAGAAGGCCGTTGCTCTATCCAACTGAGCTATGGGCACATATAAACAGGATTCTTAGCTTCAGGTGTTGTTTTAACTCCAGCTGAAGGTTAGATAACCGTTAAATAGTAAAATTGGTTGCGGGGACAGGATTTGAACCTGCGACCTCCGGGTTATGAGCCCGACGAGCTTCCAGCTGCTCCACCCCGCGTCATTTGATAAAAATATTTAAAGGAACCCTGGTGCCGAAGACCGGAATCGAACCGGTACGATCGTTTAGGATCGCAGGATTTTAAGTCCTGTGCGTCTGCCAGTTCCGCCACTTCGGCATGCGTGGCTCCAGAGAGAGGACTCGAACC
>SLLE01000094.1 GCA_007134225.1 Tindallia sp. | reverse complement strand
GAGCGTGTAAGCATCGATCTCTACTGATCGATCCGTATGACCTTTTTTATCCAAACAAGCATTCTTGTTTTGGTTCGGGTTTAGTTTGTGTACGCTTTTTCACTTACTTTTACTGACTGTTTTAATCTTTTTTCTCATTACCCCCTTGACTTATTACCACAAGTCTTTTAGCGTTAACATTAACTATTTTCAATCCTTGTTTATACTATCATAAATGCCACTTTAATTCATCATATAGGAATAAGGACCCGAAGTCAGGTCTAGAGTTCTATTAGTGTATTTTATAACCGTATATAATATTTTAAAACAAATCGATTAATCACTGGATAATTTTATTTAAATATTGCATCTTTCCTGTTTTTATATATAATGGTGACGTAAGGAGGGTTTATATGGTTAAAAAGCCGCCTCATTTGATCAATACACGTCAGCGGAAATATACGTTTATGCTTGTACCGAATCACACCGGTAGAATATATCGTTTTTCCATTCTTGCCTGGATTCCTAAAGTAATTCTAAGTTTCCTCATATTTGCCTTATGCAGCCTGACTTTCGGGACCTGGCATTATGCCGGAGAGCTCAGCGAGACTCAACAAGCATTAACCAGCGAAAGAATTTTGACTGCGCAGCTAAAACAGGATAACCAGGATCACCTGGAAGAAATTACTTTCCTCAAGTACGAGTACCAAAAAATTGACGAGCGGTTGGCTTCACTCCAACAGCTTGAGCATCAGCTGTTGGACATGGTAGGTCTTGAAACGGACAACGGGGGTGACCCTGTTAACGAAATAATGGTTGCTGACAATTCCTCAAAGTTCATAGAGGATGAACATCCTATTTTGGCCATGGTAAGCAGATCTGCCAGCTCACGCTCCACCGGACCACGACTTGACAATTACCAGGTGAATGTCACCTATTTAAACGATTTGATTGCGTCTCAAAAGAATAAAATGGAACAGCTCGTAGACGATGTGGAGAATCAGCTAGAATATTTGGAAGCAAAACCAAATTCCTGGCCAGCCCAGGGAAGGATTAGTTCTCCCTTCGGCGAAAGAATTTCCCCCACGAATCGTCGGACAACTGAGTTTCATCAGGGGATTGACATCGCCAATTCTTCCGGAACCGCCGTCAAGGCAGCTGGCAGTGGCATTGTTACATATTCCGGATACAACGGTGGCTATGGACGAATGATTATTATTTCTCATGGATATGGCTATACTTCTGTTTATGCGCATAACAGCCAAAATCTTGTAGAAGTCGGCGACCAAGTAGAAGAGGGTGAGGTCGTCGCAAGAATGGGCCAAACCGGTCGTGCTACCGGTCCTCATTTGCATTTTGAAATTCGAGTCAATGGAGAACCCAAAAATCCTATGAGTTACTTACGATAAAAGGCATGAAGGAGGATTTTATGTTCAAAAAGAAACAAGAATCAGCCTCTCCCCAATTCGATAATTTCGATACGCTAATTGGTAAAAAGGCGACCTTCGAGGGAACCATCAAAATAAAGGAACCCATTCGAGTTGATGGTGTTGTTAATGGTGAAATTATGAGTGAATCAGACATTGTGATTGGTGAAGGATCTGAGGTTAAAGGAAATATTAAATGCAAAAATATCCTTCTGGCCGGGAAAACAAATGGGAATATTGAAGCAACGGGTCAACTTCATATTACTGGAACTGGAGCGCTTTACGGCGATGCTTCCATTTATTCTTTTATCGTTGATGAAAAAGGAATTTTTGACGGTAGCTGCCATATGAAGAAATCCGAGGAGAGTAAGCGTGTTTCTACGGAGGAGTCGGAAGATCCCTCTTCAAGCGATAAAAATTCACAATCCGATTGAAGAAACGCTCCCCGTAAAAATCGTTCGTAACAAGACAAAACCAGCCTCATTGATTTAATGGGGCTGCTTTTTTAATTGATATTAGCTTCCATGAACTGGACGGCTTTTTCTCTGGATGGTTTCCCTATGATCAGTTCATCTGCATATTCAATGGAGGATACGATTCCTTCTCCTCGCATCAGGTCAAAGATAAAGGTGCGGTGTTTGACATATCGCTTGAACTCCTGTTGGCTTCCAATTGCTTTGATGACATATGGCGGAGCGATGGGATAGCCATTAATCTGAATATGGTTGCCGGCCAGTGTCATTTCGCTTCTTGCTGTCACACGCCTGTCATTAACGGATATTACTTCGCCCCCATGGGTGCGCAGTTCATTTACCAACGTAACAAGGTATTTTTTTCGCTCAACCAGCTCGGCAATATTCTCTTCAAACATGCCTTCCAATGCGATTTGTATGCCAGGTCCTTTTACTTCCTGATGTCCGGCAAGCATCTGATACTCAGCGATCTCACCCATCAGCTTTTGTATTGCCAGGCTTTCTTCAGCCCGTTCTGCTTCAACGGCCTGTATCTCTTCTCTCAATAGCTGAATTCGCTGGTGCATATCATTATTCACTTTTTTCAAGTCCTCGATTTCCTGAATATTTTCTGTGTTCTTCGTCATAGCCAATGGATCCTGTAACTCAAAATGCTGGTTGACATCCATATTGATCCCCAACAAAATCCCGGAGATAATACAAAAGAGTAGCAAGAGTATTTGTGGTTTTTTGTTTTCCATGTGCCCACATCCTTCTCAGCATTCATAACCGACCTGAAACGACTTCTTGCACTTGCCAGCTTATACGCTTACCAAGCCAATTTTTTTTCTTACATCCTCCATCGTTATTGATGCAGCCATCCTGGCACGATTCGCACCTGATTGGTATACTTTTTCCAGATAATGGATATTTTCCATATACTGACGATATTTCTCACGGAAAGGCTTTACGTTTTCAACAATAATTTCCGCAACTTCCATTTTTAATGCACCATATCCTTTTCCTTCGAAAGAAGCAACTACCGTTTCCCTGCTTTCGCCGGATAGAGCGCTGTAAATCGACAGAAGATTTTGCACTCCTGGTTGCTCCGGCCTATCCAAAATCTCATTGTAGCTGTCTGTCACCGCTTTCTTTAATTTTTTTATGATGACATCATCTTCATCCAGCATGTAAATGACAGAATTCTGATTTTCATCAGATTTAGACATTTTTTTATTCGGTTCCTGCAGACTCATGACTCGCGCCCCCTGTTTCCCAACATGGATGTCGGGAACCACAAAGGTTTCTCCAAAAATATTGTTAAACCGAAGAGCGATATCTCGGGAAAGTTCCAAATGCTGACGCTGATCCTCTCCAACCGGCACAAGATGCGACCGATACAGAAGAATATCAGCTGCCATCAGCACCGGATACGCAAAGAGTCCTGCGTTAATGTTTTCCTGATGTTTTTCCGATTTATCTTTAAATTGAGTCATCCTGCTTAACTCACCCATATATGTGTAACAATTCAACAACCATGCTAATTCAGTATGTTCACGCACATGCGACTGAAAAAAAATCACATTCTTTTCCGTATCCAATCCAGAAGCCAGGTATTGTGCTAAGAATGACAGACATGTGTGCCTGAAGGTTTCCGGATCCTGTTTAACCGTCAAAGAATGCAGATCGACAATGGAATAGTAACATTGGTAGTCTTTCTCCAATTGTTTCCAGTTTTGAAATGCTCCTATGTAATTTCCAAGGGTCATGCTTCCTGTTGGTTGTGCACCACTGAAAATCACTTTTTGCTGTTGACTTTGCATATTGTTTGCTCCTTTCCTGTTGAAATGATATCAACTCCTTGCCATCGCCATCGATAATTACCAGACCATTATAACACAGCTAAGGAATGCTGCAAAATAGATAAAAAGCCTTCAGACAGCTTATTGCTGTCTGAAGGCTTTGATGAAAGTACTCATTATCCAAGCAGGCTGTCCAGTTTCTCTTTATCAACACCTACAACCATCTCATCGTCCACTTTAATGACTGGAACTGCCATGATTCCTTTTTCCATTAGTTCTTTCCTTGCTGCTACATCGGACTGAACATTTTTTTCTTCGAATTCAATCCCTTTTTGGGCTAAATAATCCTTAGCCGTGGCACAGTGCGGTCACGTGGTTGATGAAAAAAGCACTACTTTTTTTGACATGAAATAACCTCCCCATTATTTATGAATTCATAATCTAATTACCCATTAAGCAGGATTGCAAACACGATTAGTAATTTTTCGTCGACAAAACGGCACATTTAAATAGCTGATTTATCCGTTTTAGGCTCCCGAACGCCGTCACAGGTATGTTCCGACAGCACGTATGGAAATTGATCCACATTGATCAGGTCTTCATCAATAAATCGAATCATGTCTTTCAGCATATCATTGTTTAGCGCATAAAACATCCATTTGCCTCTTTTTTCCACCAGAACCAACTCTGCCTGCTGTAATATTTTCATATGATGCGAAATAGTAGGCTGCTTAAGTTGGAAGTTTTCCTGGATATCGCAGGCACATTTTTCGCCATCTGAAAGCATCATTAGAATTTTAAGACGCGTATCATCTCCAAGAGCCTTAAAGCAGTCTGCATTTACTTTCATCCATTACACCTCTTTCCATCCCATATAATTACATCATTATGTTTTTATTAATGATACCTGTTTCCAGTTACGCTGTCAACCAAGAATCTCAATTGGACATTTACCCATATTGTACCACTAATAACGATGATTATACAGATTTTCAGAGGTTTTTATTCTTGAAAATCAATTTAATTGATTTCCACGCGTTCTGCCGTAACCATATAAATCACTCTTTCGCCTATATTGGTGGCATGATCGGCTATTCTTTCAAGAAAACGTGCAATCAACAGCAAATGAAATGCCTGACGGATGATTTTCTGATCATCGATCATCATTTCCATTAACTCCACATAAATCCTTTCATATATTTCGTCTACGTCCTGATCATCGTACGCCACTTCTCTGGCAAGATCCAGATCTTCTTTCAGGAAAGCATCCAGGCATTTGGCAACCATTTTTTCCGATAATCGTGCCATTCTTGGAATATCCACCAATGGTTTTATGAATTCCTCGTCTCCTATTAATCTTGTCTGCTTTGCGATATTAACGGCATGATCGCCCATTCGTTCTAAATCTGTTATTGCCTTCAATATAGTCCCAATAATACGCAAATCCTTTGCCATCGGCTGTTGAAGGGCTATGAGTTCCATGCACTCATTTTCTATTTCCAACTCCAGTTCATCAATTCGATCATCCATTTTGTAAATTTTAGCGGCTTTTTGAATATCCTGTTCCAACAGTGCCTGTAAGGATTCCTCGATAATCTCCTGAACCATGGATCCCATTTTCAACAACTTAATTTTCAATCCGTTTAGACGTTCCGTATAAGTAGTTCTCATCCCTAATCCCCCTAACCAAATCGACCGGTGACATAGTCTTCGGTTCGTTTATCGGATGGTGCCGTAAAAATCATTTGCGTATCGCCGGACTCAATAACCTCTCCCATCAGGAAAAATACGGTTTTATCCGATATGCGTGCTGCCTGCTGCATGGAATGGGTGACAATTACGATGGTATAGTCTTTTTTAAGTTGTTCTATTAATTCTTCAATTTTGGATGTCGCAATGGGATCCAGCGCGGAAGTAGGTTCATCCATCAACAGTACCTCTGGTTCCATGGCCAGGGCTCTGGCAATACATAATCGTTGCTGTTGCCCTCCGGAGAGATCCAATGCGGAATTTTTTAACCGGTCTTTCACTTCATCCCACAAAGCCGCTTCTTTTAAACTTTTTTCTGCAATTTCATCCAGTTTGGCTTTTGATTTCACCCCGTTACGCCGCGGGCCGTAAACCACATTCTCATAAATCGATTTTCGGAATGGATTGGGATTTTGAAAAACCATCCCAATTCTTCTTCTGAGCGAAGCTACATCCACTTCTGGTGCATAGATGTTTTGATCCTCCAAAAGAAGATCTCCTTTGATGATAACCCCGTCTATCAAATCATTCATGCGGTTGAGCACACGAATAAAGGTGGATTTTCCACAACCTGAGGGACCAATCAGTGCCGTTACCTTATTTTCTTCAATGTCCGTCTGAACGTCTTTTAAAGCCTGAAAATCACCATAAAACAAGCTTAAATCTCTGACAGATATTTTTGGCATGCTATTTGAACTCCTTTCCCTGCGATTGACTATCGGTTTGCCATCTTGAATTTAATTCGAATAGCAGTTGCGATGGCGAAAAATATCGATACAATACCTAACAGAACCAGCGCCGTTCCATATTTAATGCTTTCCGGCATCCCTGGCACTTGGGTTGATATGATATACAGATGATAAGGTAATGCCATTACCTGATCCAAAATCGAGTTCGGAAGCCGGGGCAAAAAGAAGGCTGCAACGGTTAACAGAATTGGTGCCGTTTCACCAGCCGCCCGTCCAATCCCAAGAATAGCGCCGGTGATAATACCTGACACCGCATGAGGCAACACAACATGTCGGATGGTCTGCCACTTGGTTGCTCCTAAGGCCAAAGATGCATCCCGGTATTTTTGATGGACACTTTTAAGTGCCTCTTCTGAAGTCGTGATGATAATAGGAAGAATCAGGCATGCTAACGTCAATGCACCGGCTAAGATAGAACTTCCAAAGCCCATAAACAGGACAAAAAGTCCAAGGCCAAACAATCCGTAGACTACCGACGGAACGCCTGCCAAATTAAGTACCGCTAAACGAATCACTCGGGTCAGTAAGCCCTGTTTTGCATATTCGGTAAGGTATATTGCCGAGCCAACTCCCAAAGGCAGCGCAAAAAGAATTGTACCGATGATCAAATAAATCGTACCGACTATAGAAGGAAAAATGCCGCCTTCTCTCATACCCTGACGAGGCATCGCTGTCAAAAACTCCCAGTTAACCGTACCAATTCCTTTTACAATGATAAATCCGATGGTGAGAATCGTGGGAATAACCACCAAAGCCGTTAACGAGGTCAGAATACCAAATGCAAACTTTTCTTTTGTGCGTTTATTCATTTCTACTTCCCACCTTTACGAGCTTTTTGCAAAACATAATCAGCAATCAGGTTGATGGTGCTCGTCATGATCAGCAGTACAATTCCAACCGCAAAAAGTGAATAATAATGAGCACTCTGACGTACCGTATCGCCCATTTCTGACGCGATGGTCGCTGTCATGGTTCTTCCGGACTGGAGTAAAGAGGTGGGAATTCTGGCTGCATTGCCGGTTACCATCATCACTGTCATGGTTTCGCCAATGGCACGGCCAATGCCCAACATCACACCGGCAATAATTCCAGAAGAGGCTGCCGGTACCAGTACATGAAAGATGGTTTCAAAGCGTGTCGCTCCCAATGCCAGCGAAGCTTCCCGATACTCTTTAGGTAAGGCTGTTATGGCATCATCGGACACACTGATAATCGTAGGCATTGCCATAAAGGCAACCAGGATGGAACCCGTCAGCAGCGTGAAGCCTGATGACAAATTAAAAGACAGGCGAACCCAGTTTGACAGGACAACGATACCCAGAAAACCAAGTACAACCGAAGGGATTGCTGATAAAAATTCTATGATAACCTTCAATGCCGTCCGGGTTTTCGGCGGTGCCACTTCTGAAATGAAAATGGCACTGCCGATTCCTATGGGGACGGATATGAGGATAGCACCTGCAGTAATCCAAAGCGTTCCCAGGACCAGCGGAATAACGCCAAATCGTTGAGGGGAACTTCTTGGCGACCAGGAAGTTCCCGTAAGAAACTCACCAATGGTCATAGTGTCAAACAATGAAGTTCCTGAACGAATCAGAAATGCAAAAATCAAAGCCAAAATCAAAATAGATACAATTCCCAAGACAAAAATAATCTTTTCGATAATAAATTCACTTAATCTATTTTTATAGTTGCTTTTTAGGTTTTTTTCATGTTTAAAAGGCTTCTCTTCTCCATCAGCTGATGTTTTTTCTTTCCGGGCGAGTTCATTTTTTTCTTTTCCCAGACTAAATACTTGCTGTTTCATTCATCACACCTCCCAGGACACTTTGTCCAAACCTTCCAAAATTCATCATCCGTGAAACCCCCATAGTTTCCTTCAGATTATTCTAAGAATCAGTACATGCCTGATGGACCGCAATCCAAGCGATCCATCAGACATTTTTCATCTAGTATACCTTCTGCTGTGCAATTTTAAATCAAACAAATTCATCAATCATGACGGCAATGTCTTAGTTCAATGGAATAAATCCTACATTTGCAACGACTTCCTGTCCTTCGTCGCTAAGAATAAAATCGACATACTCTTTCATCACACCTGTTGGCTCTCCAGCAACATACAGAAACAAGGGTCTTGCTACCGGATATTCCGAACTTTCCGGATCGAATGCTTCACCGCCATCTTCCATGGAGATTTGGACAGCTTTTGTTTCGTCAGATAAATATCCAAGACCAATATATCCAATTCCACCTTCATCCTGTATAACACCCTCAACAATTGCCTGAGTTGACGGCATTAACAATGCATCGTCTGAAAAATCTTCCTCATCCAGCACAAATTCTCTAAAGAAAACATACGTACCAGAACTGGTATCTCTTGAATAAAGACCAATCTCCATATCTTCCCCGTCTACTTCGCTCCAATTAGTTATTTCTCCGGTGTAAATGGCTTTCACCTGAGACATTGAGAGTGTATCCACTGGATTGTTCACATTTACGGTAATAGCAATACCATCTCTTCCACCAACAATCTCATGAACATCAATGCCATTATCGGCTGCCTGTTGAAGCTCCTCTTCACTCATGGATCTGGAAACCTGTGCCATGTCAATGGTTCCGTTAATCAGCGCTGCAACACCCGTTCCGGATCCACCTCCTGTAACCGAAATCATTGCCTCCGGATGCTTGTCCATAAAGGCTTCCGCCCATCCCTGACCTAAGTTAACCATCGTGTCAGAACCTCTCACTTCAATCATTTCTCCATAATCCACATCTGCCGTATTATCATTTACCGACTCCGTTTCTGTTGCAGGCGCCTCATTTGCAGGCTCTTCCTGTCCTCCACAGCCACTTAAAACCGCAGTTGCCATCATCATGCATAAAAGCATAACCATCCATTTCTTCATTGCTTGAATCCTCCTCATAAATTTGTTTTGCATCTCACTTCACAATGAATTATAATTCCTATTTCGTTGGAGATGGTTAAGCGCTGGTAAACGAATTGTTAAGATCCTGTAAAGAAATGAAATAAAAAAAAGAACCGCTCATTAGCGGCTCAGTAGCTCATTCCTGATGTATTGGCAGCGATATGATGAATTCTGTTCCTTTTCCAGAACCAGCACTATGCACTTTGATTTTTCCGGCCATGGATAATACAATATGCTTTACAATGGCCAACCCAAGACCTGTACCTCCCATTTTCTTAGACCTTGCTTTATCCACCCGATAGAAACGCTCAAAAAGCCTGGGAATGTCTTTTTCTGGAATTCCTATTCCTGTATCCTTTACTCGAAGGATCAATTGCTCATATCGTTCGTATACAATGAGGCTGACCTTTCCACCGCTTGGTGTGTACTTAATTGCATTATCAATAAGATTAATCAGCATTTGCTTCATTCTGTCTTCGTTGCCTTTGATAGGCGATAATTTTCCTGGCATTTCCAGATAAAACTCTATTCCTTTGGATGCTGCAATTGTTTCCATCATATTTTCCACTTCATGTAAAACTTTTCCAGGTGAAAATATGGGGGCATTCTCTTTGTTTCGTATATTCTCAATCTCAGAAAGGGTCAGAATATCGTTTATCAATCTGGTTAAGCGTTCTGTTTCAATTTCAATAATTTCAAGGAATCGGATCCTCGTTTCTTCATCCTCTATTTCACCGGTTTTCAAGGTTTCCACAAAGCCACTGATCGACGTCAGCGGCGTTTTTAATTCATGGGTTACATTCGTTACAAAGTCAGACCTTATTTTTTCCAGCTTTCTAACTTCTGTTATGTCATCAATTAAAATGACTAAACCCATAAGTTTCTCCGGATCCTCTTCCTGCCGGATCAGATTCGTATAAACTCGATACACTTTTTCTTCCGGAGTCTTCACGCTGATTTCAAACTGATTTTCTGAACGAAGCGATATAGATTCCTTAATCAGTTCATCCAGCTCGTTATTACGAATAACTTCCAGGATATGACGATGTTTTACCTCCTCGAAGGAGACGTTAAATAATCGTTCAGCCGCCACATTCATCAAAATAACCGACTCTTTGGGATCAACGGCTATAATCGGATTGTTAATGCTGGCCAGCAAAGCCTGAAACCGGGAATTGCTTTCAGAAAGCTGGGGAATTAACTGGTTCAGTTGATCCGCCATATGATTAAAATGCTCTGCCAGTTCACCAAGTTCATCCCCTGAAGAAAGGTAGATGCGTTTATCATAATTACCTTCCGCCATCTTTTTCGTCATATTGACAAGCGCCTGAATACTTTCAATCATTTTATCAATCAGTTTTGAACCCAAAATAATCGCAATAACAAGTCCTAATAAAGTTGCAAAGGCGATATACCATACAATATTTCTTGTTAATGCATCAACATCGGATAAATCCATCGAAAGCCTAACGATATAGCCAATTCCAGAATCCGTTACCATCGGCAGTGCCACATACATCATTTCTCTGTCTGTGGTATTGCTAAAGCGAACCACGCGACCCGAATCACCTTCAGAGAGAGCAGCCTGTATTTCGGGTCGATCCAAGTGATTGTCCATGTCCGACGCATCTGATCGCGTGTCCAAAAGAACCTTCCCACCGCTATCTACGACGGTAATACGCACTTCACCAGCATCCGCCATTTCCTGCATGACATTTTTAAAGGATTCCGAACCTGGTTCTGTTTCGTTTGAACGAATCATCGCTGCAATCAACTGAGCATTCGTCTGCAATCGCTTTTCCAGCTCATCTGTATAACTTCTATTGACGAGATTCACCGATAAAAATCCAATAAGGGTTGAACTGATCAGCAAAATGATTACAAAGGACCAAAAGATTTTTCGTTTCAAGCCGTATCACCTTCTTTAGCATCATTACAATCCATATGGATTCATTCATTTGATTTTGTATCCAACACCTCTAACGGTTTCAATGTATTCTTCCAGGCCATCATCCCCAATTTTTTTTCTGATATTACGAATATGAACATCCACTGTTCGCGTTTCACCAAAGTAATCATATCCCCATATTTCGTCCAGTAAATAATTTCGGGACAATACTTTTCCCTGATTCATCATTAAAATTTTAAGCAAATCGTATTCTTTAAGGGTTAATTCAATAGGGACATTGGCAACTTTTACTTCGTGCCTTGTTAAATCGAGCTCCAGATCTTTGATGCATAAGAGTTGTTTTCCTGCAGAAGAATTGCTGCCAGAACGTCTCAGTACCGTTTTAACTCTGGCCGCCAATTCTTTGACACTAAATGGCTTTGTCATATAATCGTCTGCACCCAGTTCAAGCCCAAGAATCCGATCAATTTCCTCTGATTTTGCCGTTAGCATAATAATAGGCAACTGGTCATACTTTTCTGAGTTTCTGACTTTTTTACATATTTCCACCCCATCCGTATCCGGAAGCATCAGGTCCAAGACCATGAGATCCACGCTGTTTTCTTCGAGTACTGACATAGCGTCCGAACCGTTGCCGGCAGTCAATACACGATAACCTGATTTTTCCAGGTTGTAACGAATCAGCTCCAGAATATTCTCTTCGTCATCCACAACTAAAATTGTTTTTCCGCTCTGACCCATTAATGACATGCCCCCTTGTCCTATTTTAAAAATTGTGCAATTTTTTGGATCGTCTTATTAACTTCCTCACGGTCCATTGGGTTTTGAATGATGCACTCTGCTGCATGATCTTTGATTAAAATCCAACCCACCTTTTCAATGGAAGACTTCACAGCCGTTATTTGCTGCATAATAGCATCGCATTCCTTGTTTTCTTCAATCATCTTTTCTACACCCTGAATATGACCTCGAATGGTTTTTAGACGTTTAATCATATCTTTTCTGGCTTTCTCTTCCATAATAACTCCTCCCAAATAGGATAGCTCCATCGTTTCTTTGTTTGATAGAAATATTATAACATAATTCACTATCCGCCTATCAATTTTTGTTTAACATCAAACTCACCGGGTATTATCAACCCTGAAGCCGGTTTGTGGCTAATATTAACCAACCAATTGAAAGGAGACGATACGATGGAAAAATATGTTTGTTTGCCATGTGGATACGTTTATGATCCGGAAACTGGAGATCCTGATTCCGGTGTGGATGCAGGAACTGCTTTTGCCGATATTCCAGAAGATTGGGTATGCCCTGTTTGTGGAGTTGGCAAAGATATGTTCGAGCCTGAAGACTAATCATACGTAAAAATGAAAACCACCCGTAACAGAGATTTTCTGTCGGGTGGTTTTTTTTACGTTTCACTCGTCTCCAGATGAGTTTCCAGCAATTTCCATACTTCTTCTGTGCCGGTTTTTTTAAGTGCTGAAAATGGAAGAATAACAGCAGAATCCGGCATTGCCAGTTTCGTTTTGATTCGTCTCATCTGCTGCATTTGCCTGGAACGGGACAGTTTATCCGCCTTGGTGGCCACTACCAGATGACCAAAACCCTGATGACGAATCCATTCATACATAATTCGATCGTCTTCCGAAGGGTCATGGCGAATATCAACCAGTAACACAACTTCTCTAAGAGTTTCTCGCTTAGCGAGATAGTTCTCAATCATTTTCCCCCAGGAATCCCGTTCTTTTTTAGAAACCTTTGCGTATCCATATCCTGGCAAATCCACAAAGAAAAAATTCTGATTGATTCTATAAAAATTGATGGTTCGTGTTTTTCCAGGTGCTCCACTGGTTTTAGCCAGTTTTTTCCTCCCAAGCAATGTGTTAATTAACGATGATTTTCCTACATTAGAACGACCTGCCAGAGCAATTTCAGGCATCATTTCATCCGGAAACTGCTCTGGTTTTACAAAACTGCCAACAAACGATGCTTCTTTAATTTTCATTTTTAGGCTCCCTTAGCAGTGCATGCTCAAGCACTTCATCCATGTGTTCAACAAACACAAATTCAATTTTTTTCTTTACGTTCTCAGGTACTTCTTCCATGTCTTTTTTGTTTTCCATCGGAAGCAATACTTTTTTAATACCAGCTCTTTTAGCTGCCAGCACTTTTTCCTTGACACCTCCGATGACCAACACTCTTCCACGTAATGTGATTTCTCCTGTCATCGCAACGTCTTTGCGGACCGGTACTCCGGTTAACGATGAAATGACAGCCGTTGCCATTGTAATCCCCGCTGAAGGACCGTCCTTTGGGGTTCCACCTTCGGGGATATGAATGTGTATGTCTTTATTGGAATGGAATTCTTCATCGATCCCCAATAAATCAATTCTGGATCGAATATAGGATATGCCTGCCCTGGCGGATTCTTTCATCACATCTCCCAATTGACCGGTTAGGACCAGTTTTCCAGTTCCTTTCATGGGCGTTACTTCAATAGAAATCGTATCGCCGCCCACTCTTGTCCAGGCAAGCCCCCTGGCAATTCCAACTTCATCCTTTTGGGCAGCCATTTCATATCGGAACTGCGGAGTCCCTAAATACTTCTTTAGATTGTCCGGATTAATCCTTACATATTGTATGTCTTCCTCAACAATTCGTTTAACCACTTTACGGCAAATGTTGGCGATCTGACGCTCGAGGTTACGCACTCCAGACTCGCGTGTATAGTTGTTAATAATATCTCTTAAGGACTTTTCCGATATTTTAAGGTTTTCTGTTTTTAACCCATGATCCTTAATTTGTTTCGGCAATAAATATTTTTCTGCAATACTCAACTTCTCATCTTCCGTATAGCCAGGAATCCTGATAACTTCCATTCTGTCCAGTAAAGCTCTGGGGATAGTATCCATTGAATTGGCCGTTGTGATAAACATCACTTTTGACAGATTGAAGGGCAGCTCTAAAAAGTGGTCCGTAAAATCATAATTCTGCTCCGGATCCAAAACTTCCAGCAAAGCAGATGCCGGATCTCCTCTGAAGTCGCTGGCCAGCTTATCAATTTCGTCTAATAGGAATACCGGGTTCTTTGTTCCCACCTGTCGAATGGAACTAATAATCCTTCCCGGAATCGCACCGATATAAGTCCGACGATGACCACGAATCTCTGCTTCATCTCGAACGCCACCCAATGACATTCGGACAAATTTTCGATTCAAAGCGCGGGCTACGGACTTTCCAATAGAAGTTTTTCCTACTCCCGGCGGTCCCACCAGGCAAAGAATTGGGCCTTTCATGGACTTGGACAGCTGCCGAATTGCCAGGTATTCCAGTATTCTTTCCTTGACTTTTTCCAGTCCATGATGGTCTTCTTCCAGAATGTCGGAGGATTTTTTCAGATCCATACGATCTTTTGTTTCTTTTTTCCAAGGCAGGTTCAGCACCCAGTCGATATAGTTTCGAATAACGCCGGTTTCCGCTGACGAAGCCGGCAGTTTAACCAAGCGCTCAATTTCACGCTCAATTTTTTGGTGCAGTTCTTTTGGTAGCTTGATTTTTTTCAGTTGTTTTTTATATTCTTCTACCTCTTCAAGAACACCTTCGTCTTCGCCCAATTCTTTCTGAATGGCTCGAAGCTGTTCCCGTAAGTAGTACTCTTTCTGCACTTTATTAATTTGCTTTTTCACTCTTGTATTTATTTTCTTTTCAATTTCCAGAATTTCAATTTCTTCCAACAGGAATCGATATAAGGTTTCAAGTCTTTCTGAAGGATTGAAGGCTTCAAGCATTTCCTGTTTTTGATGGGGTTTTAGCACAATATTAGCTGCAATGGTATCCGCTAAGCGCCCTGGTATTTCTATTTCCGTTATGGTAATAAAAATTTCCGGAGAAATCTTGTTGCTGGCTTCGATGTATTTTTCAAACGTATCCACTACACTTCGCATCAATGCTTCTGTCTCTGCATCAGATACATCTTCCTCTTCTTGCTCCTGTCCTTCCACCTCTACCACGAAGTATGGAATTTCCTGTACGAATTTTTTCACGCGGCCTCGCTTAATCCCTTCCACCAATACCCGAATATTGTCTCCCGGGAGCTTCAACATTTGCTTAACTTTTGAAATGGTGCCTACTTCATAGACATCTTCAGATGTCGGCGCACCAGTTTCTGCTTCTTTTTGGGCAGAAAGGAAAATCATCTGGTCGCTTACCATTGCTTCTTCCAACGCATTGATGGATCTTTCCCTCCCCACATCAAAATGCAAAACCATATGTGGAAATACAGTCAGTCCCCTTAAGGGAATTAGCGGCAGTGTATGCTGATCTAATTTCATTTCCTGTTCATCCATGTGATCATCTCCTTTATGTGAATCTCCTTAGCAAAATTTCATTCACTTACTTAACTCAGGCTACCTCATTTATTTATCAAGAGGCCCTGTATGGATATCTACCCATTTTTCTGTTAAAATAATGGTGTTATAGCAAAACAAAGATTATTATACCTTTTCCTGTCTTCTGCTACAAGAATATCATATTTTCTAACGGGAGGATTCCTAAATGAATCCAAATATATGTAAATTATTTACCATTTTTTTTCGTGTCGGTGCTTTTACCTTTGGCGGTGGCTATGCCATGGTTCCCATTATCCAGAAAGAATTGGTGGAAAAAGCAAAAATTCTCTCAAATGAAGATTTTATCGACATTCTTGCCGTTTGTCAAAGTATGCCGGGTGCCATTTCAACGAACATTTCCGCTTATGCCGGTTACAAAATAGCCCGATACAAAGGTTCTGTTGCCTGTATTTTGGGTAACATCACTCCTTCTATCATGGTTATTTTACTGATTGCCCGTTTCTACCAACAAATCGTCGGCATGGAATCAATCCAATTGTTTTTACTTGGCGTACGCCCTGCCATCGTTGCCTTGTTGGTGGTTTCTTTGATGAAGCTACTTCCTACCATTCCTAAAACTACTTTCTCACTAGTCGTTTCTCTCTTTGCAATCATTGCTCTTCACTGGTTAGAAGTCCATCCCATCGGTGTCATCATTACTTGCATGATTGCTGGATTGATCAGTGAAAAACGAAAGGAGCGGACCTCATCATGATCCATTTACGCTTAATGCTTGTTTTTATGCGTATTGGCGCTTTCACTTTCGGAGGCGGCTACGCCATGCTGCCATTGATTCACCGGGAAGTGGTGCGTTCGCAGGAATGGATTTCCGCTTCCGGTCTGGTAGATATGATTGCTATATCACAAATGTCACCGGGACCCATCTCCATCAATCTTGCCACTTTTATTGGATATACGCAGGCAGGGGTTATCGGGGGATTGGCCGCAACCTTTGGAGTTGTTTTCTTAACTTCCGTACTGGTACTGATCGCCGCCAGGGTCTTAACCAAGAATCCGGATCATTTTCTTGTGCAGGGATTTTTCAAAGGAATCCGACCTGCTGTCATTTCATTTATTCTGGCAGCCATTCTTTCCTTGTATGAAGTGTCCGTTCCGGACCTCAAATCAACCGGTATTATGTTGGGCGCTTTCCTGGTGTTCTGGAAATCCAAAATACACCCGGTACCCATTATTCTTTGTTCCGGAATTGTTGGAGTGCTTATCTTTTAACTGGACCATGAAATTAAATCAATAAGGACAGGAGGAGACATATATATGAAGGTTAAAACGAGCTTTAAGGGTCATGCGATTGAATTCAACCGTTCCCTGGCGGAGTTCACTTTGTCTTTGGATGGCGAAGTACTGGATCGAAAAAAGGGGAGCCTCAGGAATCATAAAGTGGATACGATTTTGGAGGCGGTCATTGACAAAGGAAGCAACAGGGGTGCCATGATTCGTGCTGAGCTATCTTTAGGACTTTTCACAGACAAAGTTACTTTTTATTGGAACAACGAGCGGATCGCTCAGAAAAAAATGCTATAGAAAAAACAATAGCGGCTCTTTTCTTGGACAGAATGTCTTTGAAATAAGCCGCAACATTATTCACTGCATTATTCCCAACAAAAATGAATTAATTCTTCTACTTCCTTTTCGGTGCTGATCAGACGAACACCTTCCTTACGGAGGCATTCAATGGCTTTTTCCAGCTTATCCACACGGAAAATCACCAAAGCTTTTCTGGGTTTAGACCCCATAAATGCATACATATACTCAATGTTGACCAGACTGTTTTCCAAAGTTTCCAGCACTGTGTTTAGCCCGCCAGGGGTATCATCCATCTCTACCGCCAAAACTTCCGTCATTTTAACAGCAAAGTGATTTTTCTTCAAAATACTCATTGCCTCTTCCGGTTTGTCGACAATGATTCGTAAAACACCAAAATCCGCCGTGTCTGCCAGTGTTAGGGCTCTCATATTAATCTTGGCTTCCGCCAATACTTTTGTTGCTGCTTTTAGACGACCAGGTGAATTCTCCAAAAATACGGATAATTGTTTAATAACCATCGTAAGACCTCCTCTAATCTATTCCGTTATCCTATTATAACATATTTTCCATCCACACTAATTCATAGTTTTCGACGATCGATTACCCTTTTTGCTTTTCCTTCACTTCTTGGAATCGTTTTAGGCTCCACCAGTTTCACTTTAACAGACACGGCCAACACACTTTCAATATTGTGCCGAATCCGATTCGCCAGATCCTCCAGGGATCTGACTTCATCGAACAAGGTAGTTTCAGAAATCTCCACCTGAACTTCAAGCATATCCATCTGACCATGCCGTTCAACAACCAGCTGATAGTGTGGTTCAACCTCGCCCATTTGAAGGAGCGCATGCTCCACCTGAGATGGAAATACATTGACACCACGAATAATGAGCATATCATCGCTTCTGCCTTCAATTCGTCCAATTCTTCTCAGTGTTCTTCCACAGGCACATGCTCCGGGAAGAATCCGGGTAATGTCGCCAGTACGATATCGAATAATTGGAAGAGCTTCTTTCGTCAGGGAGGTGAAAACCAATTCGCCTCGTTCACCTTCCGGAAGCACCTCAACGGTTTCCGGATCAATAATTTCCATCAGAAAATGATCTTCCATCACATGGAGTCCATTCTGTTCCTGGCATTCCACTGCTACTCCGGGACCAATGATTTCGCTTAGTCCATAAATATCGATGGCTTTCAGACTTAGCCGCTGTTCGATTTCTTTTCGCATATTTTCCGACCAGGGTTCTGCTCCAAAAATACCTATTTTAAGCTTAAGATCTGAAAGTTTAATACCATTTTCTTCAATGGATTCCGCCAAATATAACGCATAAGATGGCGTGCAGGTAATGACGGTGCTGCCATAATCTTTCATAATCATAATCTGCCGGCCTGTATTACCTCCTGATATCGGAATAATGGAGGCACCAATTTTTTCAGCTCCATAATGCACTCCCAAGCCGCCGGTAAACAGTCCGTATCCGTATGCATTTTGAATCACATCCTGCCGCTGAACACCGGCACTCATTAAGGAGCGCGCCATTAATTCCGACCAGGTATTAAGATCTTTGCGTGTATATCCCACCACCGTAGGTTTGCCGGTCGTTCCGGAAGAAGAGTGAATTCTCACCACTTCCTGCATCGCAACGGCAAACATATCATAAGGATAGTTATCCCGCAAATCCTGTTTGCGGCAAAAAGGCAGTTTCTCCAAATCCTTAAAGCTCTCAATTTCACTGGGATCCACTCCTGCCGCCTGAAAAACCCTTCGATAATGAGGAACATTATGAAAGGCCATTTCCACCGTTTTCTGCAGTCGTTTTAATTGTAAATTTTCCAGTTCTTCTCTTGCCATGCATTCTTTTTGCTGATTCCAGTACATCTTTATACCCTCCTCCATTTTTGTGTGCATCCAAGTCCTTGAAGGAGGAAAAGAGAATAAAAAAAGAAACCTTCCTCCTGTCAAGGGACGAAAGGTTTCCGCGTTACCACCCTTATTGACTGACATTATTGCAGCCCACTTCACTCTGAATACGAGAATCCGTTGACTCTTATATACGCACCCGATAACGGGGGCTCCGTTCAAGCCTACTGCCATTTCAACCTGAAAACTCCAGAGAGAACTTCAACAATTTGACCCCAGGAATGCTCTCAGTCAACGGCATTCTTCCCTGTGTAGCATCACATTGTCTACTTTTCCCCATCATTGTTTTTCTGAATATTAATTGATTAGAAAAACATTATACACGTGACCATTTTTTATGTCAATAGCTTTCTTCTTTTCATATGGACAAATCTTTCTTATTTGAAGTTGTCCAGTGTAGTCGGAAGGGTTGCTTTTTTTAATCGTTGTATGGTTATTTTTTGTTCTCCAGTGTACCAATCGTTAGTTTGTATTCTTTTTTTAACCGCAAGATTTTAACCACCGATTCATCCAGCCTTTCCTCCGAAAGTCTTTCTTTTTTCACAGCTGCAATGATCGCTTTATGTGCTTCCAATGGTTCGGATGGCATCAGTAATAAATCTGCTCCAGCTTTCAAGGCCATCACCGCCGCCTCACCACTGTCCCACTCATTGCTGATGGCTGCCATCTCAAGTGCATCTGTCACAATCAAACCTTTAAATCCCATTTTTCCCCTCAACAAATCTGTTAAAATAGCTTCAGACAAAGTCGCCGGATGAGATTCATCATAGGCAGGCACCATTAAATGCGCCGTCATAATCACTGGAATTCCATGATCGATTCCTTTTTGAAAGGGAACCAATTCAACCTTTTCCATTCGCTCCCGGGTATGCGGTAGAACGACCTGACCAAAATGCGTGTCCGCACCCGTATCTCCATGTCCTGGAAAATGCTTAAATACCGGGATCACTCCTTCTTCCATCATGCCTTCTGCCTGCGTCACTGCCAAAGTCGCAACGAGTTCCGGGTCTGAACCAAAAGATCGTTCTCCAATAACCGGATTCGCAGGGTTACTGTCCACGTCTGCCACCGGTGCCATGTTCATATTGAAACCCAACTCCCTAAGACGTTTTCCCAGTACTTTTCCAGAATTCCGAATTTGGGGGAGGTCTTTCGTTAATCCCAAGGCTCTATTACCAGGCAGTTCCGGAAATACGATTTCTTTTCCGGTTAATCGTGAAACCCTTCCACCCTCTTCATCCACCGCAATCAGCAGTGAAATATCAGATGTTTCCTGCAAGTCTTGAATCAAGGCTTTTAGCTGTTGTTCGTCCCGGATGTTTTCTGAAAACAGAATGATCCCGCCCGGCTTTAACTGATTCAATGTCGTTTGCAAGTTATTATGAATAGTCTGTATCGGAGCGCCCCATTCATCTTTACGAAAGGCGGGCATTAAAACCTGCCCGGCTTTTTCTTCCAGGCTCATATTGTCTAAAACGGTTTCCACCATATCCTGGCTAACTTCCATTTCTTTATTAGCATCTGATTCATCCTCTGACCTGTCTTCCATCTCTTGTGCCAATTCATTTTCTTCTGTATCCTCAACGATTTCAGAACCGCAACCTGAAAACATGAGGATCAAAAGGACGATCAGATACAAACTAGGCTTCGTATGGATTCTTGCCATCCCATACCACCTTCCGATAGTGCTCCGGATCTGTATCGCCCTCTGTGTTAATGCAAAGCACACGTGATTGTTGATTTAGGTTCAGTTTTTCTTTCAATTCTCTCAGGGATTCATTTTTCATCATGAGGCTCAACACACCGATTCCTACAGCACCAGATTCCCCGGAAATAATTGCCTCATCGCCTTCCAAAGGTGCGGCCAATATTCTCATGCCTCTGGCTGCCACTTCATCTGGGCAGGAAATATAGGTGGTCGCATATCGGTTGATGATTTTCCATGCAATAAAACTCGGTTCTCCACAGGCGAGCCCAGCCATAATGGTATCCATGTCTCCGGTTACAGAGTGTGGAAGTCCATCGTTAATCTTAGCCGATCGATAATAGCAATCCGCCTGATTCGGTTCAACAATGATAAAAATCGGCGCTTCTTCCTGGTACCGTTCTACAAAATAACCAAGAACTGCCGCTGCAAAAGAACCTACGCCAGCTTGAAGGATCACATGTGTTGGAGCTTTTTCCTCAGCAGCATGAAGCGTTTCAACAATTTCTTCTGCCATGACAGCATATCCCTGCATAATCCACCCCGGAATTTTTTCATAGTCCTCCCAAACCGTATCCTGAACCACAATGCCGTTATGCTTCTTTGCATATTCCTGAGCGTAACGAACCGCATCATCATAGTTTAGATCTGTGATCTCTGCTTCAGCACCCTCCAGTTTAATTCTTTCCAACCGAAGGGTCGATGATCCTTTTGGCATAAAGATATGCGCCTGATGGCCCAATTTTTTGGCAGCCCAGGCTAATCCATGCCCATGATTGCCATCTGTTGCAGTAACAAAAAGGATGGTTCCTAATCTCTCCTTAACTTCTTGTGAACGAAGTTCCTCCAAGGATACGGAAGCCGGATCTTTATCCAGTTTTTCGCAAAGCACGCGGACCAGAGCATATGCTCCCCCCAAGACTTTAAAGGCGTTCAAATCAAATCGACGCGCCTCGTCTTTAATCAGAATATCTTCCAATTGGAGGTATTCTGCCAGTTTTTTCATGTGAATTAACGGTGTTTCTTCGTATTCTTCCATTTGCATCAGCCATTGTTGTGTCTCACTTACTTTGTCTGGCTTCAGAAACGCAGTCCATTTTTCTTCGTATCGGTTTGTTTTTGCCTTCTCATTTATAACCCAATGAACGCCACCAGTGTTTTTAGTCATCAAAATACCCTCCCACGTCTATTCGATTCACCTATTATAACACAAATTGATCAAAAACATGGTAGGCAAACGCTTTCATTCGCAATTTGCTATTTCAAAGCTTCCGATAACGTGTTATAATTTTGCATATTATTCAGAAAGGTATGAATGCTACCGGCGGATGAATGTTCGCAGGAATTTGATGATGAAGGGAAGGAATATTTCAATGGATAATCAAAAAGTCATTATTTCGGTTTTGGGAAAAGATCGTGTGGGAATTATATCAACGATATCCAAGGTTTTAGCGGATCACAATGCAAATATCGTTGATATAAGTCAAACTATTTTACAGGATTACTTTACTATGATCATGCTGGTGGACATTACTCATTCTCCCCTAGAGTTTAACGAACTAAAAAAACGAGTTGCTGATGCCGGTGATTCCATCGGGATGGATATTAATGTTCAAAACACAGAAATTTTTGACTACATGCACCGCATTTAGGAGGTTATATAAACATGTTCCAATCATCCGTTGCCAGACAGGAAATTATGGAGACAATTCGCATGGTCCAAATGGAAAACCTTGATATCCGAACGATTACCATGGGTATTAGTCTGCGAGATTGTTCTGATCCAGATCCCAAGAAGGCTTGCCGCAATATTTATGATAAAATAACGCAAAAAGCAGAAACGCTGGTTTCTGTAGGAGAAGAGATCGAAAGTCGTTATGGCATTCCTATTGTCAACAAACGCATTTCCGTCACTCCGATGGCTATGGTCGCCGAATCTTCCGATACAAGAGACTACGTCCCTTTTGCCAAAGCATTGGACGACGCAGCCCAAGCCGTGGGTGTCAACTTTATTGGGGGTTTTTCAGCCATGGTTCAGAAAGGACTAACCTCCGGTGATAAGAAGCTTCTTCACTCTATCCCGCACGCGTTGGCAGAAACACAGCGAGTGTGTTCCTCCATTAATGTTGCCTCCTCAAAAGCAGGCATAAATATGGATGCCATCAACGAGATGGGACATCTCATCAAGAAGACGGCCTACCAAACGAAAGACCATGACAGTATTGGATGCGCCAAGCTGGTTGTTTTCTGTAATGTACCGGAAGACAACCCCTTTATGGCCGGCGCTTTTCATGGAATCGGAGAGCCTGAAGCCGTCATTAATGTTGGAATCAGCGGACCCGGAGTTGTCCGCAATGCGGTGCTTAAACACCCCAATGCTGATTTTGGAGAGCTGGCCAGTGTCATTAAAAAAACAGCCTTTAAAATAACCAGAGCCGGCGAATTGGTCGGTTCCGTCGCTTCGGAAGCGCTCAATATTCCTTTTGGAATTATTGATCTTTCCTTAGCGCCAACACCAGCCATCGGAGACAGCGTTTCCGATATATTGGAGGGCATGGGCCTCGAACGCACCGGCACCCATGGGACAACCGCAGCCCTTGCCATGCTCAACGATGCTGTCAAAAAAGGTGGCATTATGGCTTCTTCCCATGTCGGCGGACTAAGCGGTGCTTTTATTCCTGTCAGTGAGGATGCAGGGATGATCGAAGCTGTGAAACAGGGTACGCTAACTTTTGATAAACTCGAAGCCATGACTTCCGTTTGCTCAGTAGGGCTTGATATGATTGCGATACCTGGCAACACGAGCGCAGAGACGATTTCCGCCATTATTGCTGACGAAATGGCCATCGGCATGATTAATCGAAAAACCACAGCTGTGCGAATCATTCCCGTTCACGGGAAAAAAGTGGGCGATGAAGCCGTTTTTGGCGGTCTACTTGGATCTGCACCGATTATGAAAATTCACGAAGAAAAATCAGACGCTTTTGTAAAACGTGGCGGTCGCATTCCAGCCCCATTACAGTCCTTCAACAATTAACACCTTTATCTCGGTTCTTTCTTAAGTTGTTGTGAAAAAAAGCCCCTGAAAAGCATATTGCTTTTCAAGGGCCTTTTCATTTTTTTCTTATTTAATTACGACGCGATGGTACGTCTTCTTTCCTTTTTTAATAAGCAGCGATCCACCCTCAAAATCATTTTTTTCAATAGCATGATCAATATCGGTTACTTTTTCATCGTTAATAGAAATTCCGCCCTGTTGAATCAATCGACGTCCTTCTGAGCGGGACGGCACCAGATCTGTTTCGATTAATAGTGATAAAACATCCTTTTCTTCATCAAAGTCGGTTGAGGCAAATTCCGTTGTCGGCAAATCTTCCGTCAGGCCGCCTCCAAATACTTTTTTAGCTGCTTCCTGAGCTTTATTTGCTTCTTCTTCGCCATGGACAATTTTGGTTGCTTCCAAGGCAAGACGTTCCTTAGCCGTATTTAGTGCAGCGCCTTCTATACGACAAAGTTCGCTTATTTCTTCCAGCGGTAAAAACGTTAACAGTTTCAGTGTCTTCTCCACATCCCGGTCATCAACATTTCTCAAATATTGGTAGAACTCATACGGAGATGTTTTTTCCGGATCCAGCCACAATGCACCGGATTCGGTTTTACCCATCTTAATTCCTTCACTGGTGGTCAGTAACTGGAATGTCAGGGCATAAGAATTTCCACTTTCAACTCTTCGAATCAGTTCATATCCAGCCAGGATATTTGACCATTGATCATCACCGCCCATTTGCAACTGACAGTCATAACGCCGGTACAACTCGAGAAAATCATAGGCCTGCATGATCATGTAATTGAATTCCAAAAATGTAAGACCCTGATCCAGTCTAGCCTTATAGCACTCTGCCGACAGCATGCGATTGATGGAAAAATGTCGGCCCACGCTTCTTAAAAAGTCAATGTAATTTAATCCCAGCAACCACTCCGCATTATCCACCAGAATAGCTTTACCAGATGAAAAATCCAAAAATCGTTCGAATTGCTCTTTAAAACGCATTGCATTGTGCTGGATCTGATCCGGTGTCAACATTTTACGCATATCCGTTTTACCGGAAGGATCGCCCACCATTGTGGTTCCGCCGCCTAATAACACAATCGGTCGATGGCCGGCGTTTTGCATGTGCATCATTACCATGATCTGCACATAATGACCAAGATGCAGACTTTCTGCTGTTGCATCAAACCCAATATAGAACGTAATCGGTTCTTTTTCCATTCTTTCACGAAGTTCGTCTTCGTGGGTAACCTGGGCTACATAACCCCTTTCCTTTAACACATCAAACACATTTGCCATTCGCTTCCTGCCTCCTCGTTCTGCTGTCAGTCTTTATCACTTTGCTGCAACTCCACAACCTGCAGTTGACTTTCGTAAAGCTGATCCTGAAGTTCTTTTATAACGTCATTTGCTTTATTTAGCTCCTGATCCTTTATATTCAGGTTTTCCTGAAGTTTTTTCATTTCGCCCTGTTTGCGTTCATTTTCTTTTCGCGCTTCACTTAATTTCTGTTGAAGGTTTCTGCTATGTTCCTTTTCCTGGCTCAAAGATTGACTTTTTTTCTCCAAATCACTTTTCATTTGATGAACGTCTTCATTTTTTAGGGGTTTCTGTTCATTTAATGGTGTATTTTCCTGCTGCGACTTAAGGTAAAGATCGGCAATATTGATGGAAGTCAGCACCGCCACCATGGATAGACTAAGTTGACGATTATACACGGCGATTTCTTGCATTTTATCATCCACAAATGTGCCGATTCGAATCAAATATTCTTTCGACTCATTTGCGGCAATAGGATATTCCTGTCCATTGATTTTCATGATCACACGATTTTTTTTCTCCGCCAACGATATCCACTCCTTGACTCAAAACTGTTTTCATAATTATAACATATTCCGAATTAAGCCGTATAGGCTGTTATCCACTTTCGATTTTATTCTCTCAGTTTTGCCTTGAGCTGTTTTTGGAGTTCTTTTACTAACCTTTGGACTACTTGATCCACTTCACTGTCTTTCAGTGTTCTTTCAGTATGTCGAAAGGTCATGGTATAGGCAACGCTTTTTAATCCTTCTCCTATCTGATTGCCTTGGTATACATCAAATAGTTCAAAGGACTCCAACCAGTCCCCACCATATTCGCATATAATCTCTTCAATTGACTTAACCGGAACACTTTCTTCCAAAACCAGCGCCAAGTCTCTTACGATGGATGGATATCGTGGCAGGGTCTGATATAATGGTTTGACGGACGCCATTTCCAGCAAAAGATTTCCGTTAATTTCTGCTGCATAGCACCTGTCTTTATCCAAATCATAATTCTTTCCAACGATGGGATGAATTTCTCCCATGGTTCCCAACAGCTTTCCGTCTGCATATACCGTTGCACATCTTCCCGGGTGATAACTGGGATGATTGGTTTCTGCTTCGTAGGAAATCTGTTTGATCCCCATTTTTTCCAGTAAATGCTGAACAATTCCCTTCAGGGTAAAAAAGTCTTCGTCTTTCCCAAAGATACCAATAACTAATTCGGTCACTTCCATGGGCAGTTCATCAGCCGTTTCTTCCAACTCGGAGTAAAATACATGCCCTATTTCATAAAAACGACCTGTCGGTACATTTCGATGAATATTTCTGGCAATCACTTCCATCATATTCGGCAAAATAGAGGTTCTCATTACGCTGGTTTCATCGCCTAGCGGATTGAGCAGCTTGACAAAATCTCTTTTAAAGCTGTCTTTTGGGAGTCGAATCGCATCAACACTTGATGGACTGACAAAAGAGTAGGTTAAGGACTCAAAACAACCGCAGGCGGCTAACGTATCCTTCAGCCGTTCCTCCATCTTTTGTCGCTCCGACAACCCACCGACCATAATATCTCCCTTCATTAAAGTAGGTGTGATCTTGTCAAAGCCATAGATCCGTCCGATTTCTTCAATAAAATCAGCTTCCTGCTGCAAATCCTTTCGAAAAGAAGGCGCGGTGACCATTATGTTCTCCTGACTCTTTTCAGCTTTTATTTCCAGGCTATTAAGAATATCGATCATTTCATCTGTTGAAAGGTCCGTTCCCAATAATCCGTTAACTTTTTCCGGCCGAATTTCCATCTGGAAACATTTTGCCGGTTTAGGATACTGATCCAGCACACCTGCGTTAATTTTTCCGGTCCCCAGCTCTTCGATAAGCTGACAGGCACGATTGGCCGCCAGTAAGCATAATTCCGGATCCATTCCTTTTTCAAATCGGGAGGACGCCTCTGTTCGAAGGCCCAATTCCTGAGATGTTTTTCGGATACGGTCCTGATTAAAATTTGCCGACTCCAAAATAATTGAGGTTGTTTGATCAGTGATTTCCGATTCTTCGCCTCCCATGACACCTGCAATCCCCAGCGCATTTTCCGCATCGGCAATTAATGTCATGTTCGATGTTAGTTTTCGCTCCACTCCGTCTAGGGTCTTAAAAGCTTCTCCTTCTTTTGCCTGTCTGACAATGATATGCTGATCAACAATCTTTTCAGCGTCAAAGGCATGCAGTGGTTGTCCGATTTCCAGCATCACGTAGTTGGTAATATCCACCACATTGCTAATGGGCCGGACGCCTGCCTGAATGAGTCGCTGCTGCATCCACTGCGGCGAGGGTTCTATCTTTACATCTGAAATTCTTCTTGCAACGTAGCGATAACAGCCATCTTCATCTTCAATGCTAACAGCCCCATCGTTACTCCAATCAATTCCTTCTTCTTTCAGTTTGATTTGAGGAGGACTCAGCTCCATGCCTGTTGTCGCTGCCGCTTCACGTGCCATTCCCAACACACTTAAACAGTCCGGCCGATTTGATGTAATTTCAAACTCAATGACATCTTCTACCAACGGAAGCACTTCTGTAAAGGGCTTGCCGATCTCGGAATCAGGGTCCAGGATCCAGATTCCGCCTTTGAACTCTTCCGGCACCATATGTTTTGGAATTCCCAGTTCATCCGGCGAACACATCATACCCTGTGATGCTTCACCCCTGAAAAAGGTTTCTTCAATAATCACGCCATTAGGAAGTTCAGTCCCTTCCAGCGCCATGGGAATTTTATCCCCTTCATGAATGTTCTCTGCGCCGGTTACAATTTGCAACTCCTTACCACCAATTGTCACCTTTGCAACAACCAGCTTATCCGCCCTGGGATGGGGTGTTATTTTTTCAATTCTGCCAACAATAACTTCATCCAGCCCTTCCCCCCAGTGGCGTACTTCTTCCACTTTGGATCCAGACATCGTCATTTGATCAGCCAATTCATCTGTATTAATATTAATGTCAACATATTCCTTTAACCATTTTACCGGTACCAGCATGCGTATATCCTCCTTTAGTATCGTATCTGTATTAATGCTAAAACTGGCTTAAGAAGCGGAGATCGTTCTCGTAAAGCAATCGTATGTCATCAATGCCATATTTTTGCATAGCGATTCGATCAATTCCCATTCCAAAGGCCCAGCCACTGTACTTTTCCGGGTCAATCCCGCAGTTTCTCAGCACATTTGGATGAACCATTCCGGATCCCAGCATCTCAATCCAACCACTCCCTTTACACATAGGACACCCTTTTCCCTGGCACTTAAAGCAGGTTACATCGACTTCAGCGCTTGGTTCTGTAAAAGGAAAATAATGAGGACGAAATTTTGTTTGAGTGTTTTCACCAAAAAGGTGTTTTGCAAAAATTTCCAAACTGCCTTTCAGATCTCCCAAGGTGCTTTTTTCATCCACCACCAAGCCTTCCAACTGATTAAACATCGGTGAGTGAGTCGCATCCGGCGTGTCATTCCGGAAACATCTACCAGGAGAAATTACCCGAATAGGCGGTTTATTTTTTTTCATCACACGAACCTGCACCGGTGAAGTCTGTGTTCGAAGAATCGTGTTCTCATCAATATAAAACGTATCGGAAAAATCTCTTGATGGGTGATTCGGCGGTGCATTCAGCATATCAAAATTATTGCTTACCGTTTCCACTTCCGGACCTTCCACCACCGTAAAACCCATACCGATGAATACTTCTTTCAATTCGTCCAGGGCCTGCGTCAACGGATGTCTTGATCCCTGGACCGGTGTTTGTCCTGGCATGGTTACATCAATAGTTTCTTTCATCAGCCTGGCTTCAAGGGCATCTTCATGGATCCGCTCTCTTGTTTCATTGATCGCCTTTTCCAAGTGTTCCCTTACTTCATTTGCCACCTGACCCACTCGTGGTCTTTCATCCTTTGGAAGACTACCCATACTTCTGAGCACTTCTGTAAGCGCACCTTTCTTCCCAAGGTATTTAACCCGAATATTTTCCACTTCTTTTGAGTCTTTAACTTTTTCCAGCATTTCAGCCGCTTCTTCCTGAAGTTGCTTCAGTTTTTCTTCCATCGATCAATACTCCCCTTCCTTCTTGTCAATAATGAAGTCAAAAACCAAAAAAAGCCATCTTCCCACAAGGGACGAAAGCTATTCCGCGGTACCACCCTACTAACACAGGTCTCCCCGTGCCTCTCAGAGACGATAACGGTGTCTTGCCGCCAATGCCTACTCCATTCAACATTAGAGCTCCTGAGCGAACTTCCATTGAAATCACTAACGATGCTTTCAGCCGAGGCATCCATTCTCTTTCTTAATGACCCTTCAATGTACTCTCTCAATCATCGCCACATTAATTTCCTCAAGATTATACCATAATTTGATCTTCGCAACAAGCAGCCGCCACATGAAACATTAACACGCTTCCCGCGATCGCCGCATTCAATGACTGGGTTTTGCCTTTCATTGGTATGGTAATGGCTCCATCCATTTTTGCCAGCAATGTTGGATTAATTCCCCTGGCTTCATTTCCAATGATCAATGCCACAGGCGGATCATAGGTTTCCGACGTATATACTTTCCCATTTTCCAATGCAGCACCCAGAATTCGATACTGATTCTGCCTCAGTTTTTCCCAAGCTTCTTCTGTTGATTTCAGCTCAAAAACTGGTATGTAAAGCACCGCTCCCGTGGCCGCACGTATACATTTCATACTGTATGGATCAGTGCTGCCCGGTGTCAGAATAACAGCGTCAAATCCTGCAGCCTCAGCAGATCTAATCAGTGTCCCCATGTTTCCAGGGTCCTGAATTTCATCCAACATGAGGAGAAATTGGCTTCCTCGAAGTATTTCATTCAAATCATATTCCGGCACATGAACAATAGCCACCACTCCTTGCGGAGTCTGTGTGTCAGCAATTTTTTTCATGATACTCTCCGTCACTTGCGCAGATTTAATGCCTGCTTCCTCACATTTACGGATCAGATCTTCGCCGCCCGTTAATGATTCAATTCTTTTTTCAAAAAGAATAATCTCAATCTGAGAAGCTTCCGATAAGATATCCTGAATTCCCCGAATGCCTTCAAGTAGGAATTGTTGATATTTTTTCCTATTTTTACGCAGTTGGAGGGATAATGCTTTTCTAATAATCGGATTTGAAGTGCTTTCAATTAATTTTATTATCATAAACCAACATCCTTATACATTTTCCTGAATTTTTTGCAAATCTTCGTTGGATCCAATCACAATTAAAACATCCCCTGACTGGATTTTTTCATCCGCAGGAGGCGATACCTTTATATCCTCACCTCGTTTAATAGCGAGGACACTTAAGCCAAATCTCGCCCGGATATCATTATCCTTCAGTGAACTGTCAACCCATTTTTGCGGGGCAGAAACCTCCATAATGCTGTATTCCGGGGATAATTCAATAATATCCAATATATTTGTCGTCGTGAGGTTATGAGCCAATCGAACGCCCATATCTCTTTCCGGAAAAATCACCCGATCGGCACCAATTTTGTACAGCACCTTGGAATGCAATGAATCCTGGGCCTTGGCAACAACATACTTAACACCTAATTCCTTGACGAGCAATGTAGCCATGATGGAAGCCTGCATATCGGAACCAACAGCAATAATTGCAACGTCAATCTCATTTATCCCAACTTCTTTTAATGCGTGTTCATCATGAATGTTTAAGGTAGCTGCATGTGTAACAAATTCAGAAATACTTCGAATGACATCCTCGTCATCATCAATTGCCAAGACATCATATCCATTTTTGTAGAGGGTTTTCGCCACACTGGAACCAAATCGACCGCAACCGATGACAGCAAATTGTTTTCTTGTTTTTTTAGACATAGGCTCACCTCGTTACCGATTTACTTCATAATGCTGATGTTATTGTATCACAAAATCATTTGCTTCATCTATGCAAAAAAGAGCCGTTTCGGCTCTTTCTAGACTGATTAAGCATTCAGTTTTTCTTTGGACATTTCTACTAACTTGGCAAAACCATCTTTGTCATGAATTGCCATTTCCGACAGCATTTTTCGATTCACTTCCACACCGGCTTGCTTTAATCCGTTCATAAAACGGGAATAAGACATTCCGTTCATGCGGGCAGCTGCATTAATTCTTGTAATCCATAGTTTTCTAAAATCACGTTTTTTCAGCTTTCTGCCTTTATATGCATGACTCAGGGCTTTAATAACGGTGGCGTTGGCGGTTTTAAACAGCTTGCTGCGCGCACCACGATACCCTTTTGCAAGTTTAAGTATTTTTTTATGCTTCTTTTTGGCGTTGACAGCCTTTTTGACTCTGGCCATGGTTGATTTCCTCCTTCAACAGATCCTTAAATCATTTCTCTGATTTTTTTCAGTTCACCTTTAAATACAGTAGTCGGCTTTCGAAGTTTTCTTTTCCTTTTAGCAGACTTTTTCGTCAAAATATGGCTCTTATAGGCTTTTGCTCTTTTAAGCAGCCCGGATTTTGTTTTTTTGAAACGCTTGGCAGCGCCACGATGACTTTTCATTTTTGGCATGAAAATTTCCCTCCTTTTAGTGAAGCTCCTTATTGATTTTTGGGCGTAAGGAACATAATCAGCTGTCGACCTTCCATTTTAGCTGCTTTTTCAACAGCTGCATATTCGTCCATCATATCTTTGAATTCATCCATCACTTTGCGGCCTAATCCAATGTTACTTAACTGACGCCCTCTAAAACGAAGGGTCACCTTTACCTTATCTCCGTTCTTGATGAACTTAATTGCCTGATTGGCTTTCACCTGCATATCATGCTCTTCAATATTCGGACTAAGACGAATTTCTTTCACATTAATCACTTTTTGATTTTTTTTAGCTTCTTTTTCTTTCTTAGCCTGTTCGTATTTGTGCTTGCCGTAATCCATGATGCGGCATACCGGCGGTTTGGCCTGGGGTGCAATTTTAACCAGATCAAGATTTTTTTCGTCCGCCATTTTTTGCGCTTCTTTTGTCGAAACAATTCCCATCTGTTCGCCTTCCGAATCAATCAGTCTTACTTCCTTTTCTCTGATTTCATCATTAATTTGCAGTTCTTTAATCGTAATGGCACCTCCCTGAACACTTTGTGGATAACAGAATTAGAACGATTCACGCACAACAGACTTTCGCGACATATAAAAGCGGATGGGTATTCCCATCCGCTCCATAGATATTCATACACACCTTCCCGAGATACATTCATCCCGGCAACCATGTCATCTATTAACCCTGTCGAGCATCGCTGCAGGGTGAGAAACGGATCGTTCTACTTTGTTTAGACCAACATTCTACCATCCGTATTGATGATTGTCAAGTTATTCCATTTCAATCGACAATTCTTTTCTGGCGATTTTTTCCTTTAAATGGGTCAAAAAGGCTTCTGGCTTCATGGCTCCTGTTTCGCCACCATCTCTAACCCTGAGATTAACCGTATCGCTTTCCATTTCCCGATCCCCGATAATCAACATATATGGAACTTTTTGCAGCTGTGCTTCTCTGATTTTGTATCCGATTTTTTCATTGCGATCATCCAGCTCTACACGGATTCCTTCTCGCAATAATAGGTCGCGTAGTTTTTCCGCATATGCCATCTGTTTATCCGAAATTGGCATGATCCGAGTCTGTACCGGTGATAACCAAAGCGGAAATTTGCCGGCAAAATGCTCAATCAATATCCCGATAAACCGTTCAATGCTTCCAAAAATGACCCGATGAATCATAATGGGGCGATGTTTCTCCCCATCCGAACCGATATAGTTCAGATCAAAGCGCTGAGGCATCTGAAAATCAAGTTGAATGGTTCCACACTGCCAGGTACGGCCAAGGCAGTCTTCCAGATGAAAATCAATTTTGGGACCATAAAAGGCGCCATCTCCCTCATTAATCTTGTATGACAGCTCCCGTTCCTCCAGGGCATCCTGTAGAGCGGAAATAGCCATATTCCATTCTTCCTCAGTTCCCATGGATTTTTCCGGTCGTGTTGATAACTCCACGTGATACTTAAAACCAAACATTTTATAAACATGATCGACAAAATCGATGACACCAATAATTTCATCCCTGATTTGCTCCGGAAGCATAAAAATATGGGCATCATCCTGAGTGAAGCAACGAACTCTCATCAGTCCGTGAAGCACTCCGGACATTTCATGACGGTGCACCAGTCCCAACTCTCCCATGCGAATGGGAAAGTCTCTGTAACTATACTTTTTCCGTTTATAGACCAGCACAGCTCCTGGGCAGTTCATTGGTTTCACCGCATAGTTCATTTCATCGATTTTAGTAAAGTACATGTTTTCCTGATAATGTTCCCAATGGCCGGATTGGTGCCATAAATCTTCGTTCAGGATAATCGGCGTGCGAATTTCATCATATCCCCGGGCAACGTGAGCTTGTCGCCAAAAATGTTCTAATTCATTTCGAATCACCATTCCTTTTGGATGGAAAAATGGAAATCCCGGCCCTTCATCCAACAAGCTGAATAAGTCCATTTCTTTCCCAATTTTGCGGTGATCTCTTTTCTTTGCTTCTTCAATTCGTTCCAGGTACTCTTCCAGTTCTTTCTTTTTTTCAAAAGCTGTGCCATAAATTCGCTGGAGCATTTTATTCTCTTCGCTGCCTCTCCAATAGGCTCCGGCCACGCTTAACAATTTGATGGCCTTAACCCTTCCGGTAGAAAGTGCATGAGGGCCAGCGCAGAGGTCAGCAAATTCACCTTGCTTATAAAAAGAAATGATCTCCCCTTCCGGCAATTCTTCGATTAGCTCTACTTTATAAGGCTCGCCGGCTTTCTTTACATATTCAATGGCTTCATCCCGAGGTAATTCAAAACGTTCAACGTGCAAGTCTTCTTTCACGATTTTTTGCATCTCTTTTTCAATTTTTTCCAGATCCTCAGGACCAAAGGTATGCTCTGTATCGAAATCATAATAGAAACCATCTTTGATTGCCGGCCCAATGGCCAGCTTGGTTCCCGGATAAAGTCGTTTTACTGCCTGCGCTAAAATGTGAGATCCGGTATGCCGCAGAAAAATTTTTCCATTATCGTCTTCAAATTTTACCAAGTTTAATTCCGTATCTTCTTCAAGACGATGCATATAGTCCACTGGCTCTCCATAGATCTCGCCTCCAACTGCGGCTCTGGCAAGCCCCTTGCTGATATCCTCCGCTACCTCCAGCACTGTTGTGCCTTTAGGAAATTCTTTTACTGTTCCATCTTTTAACGTGACTTTTATCGTTTCCATTTTTTTCCTCCTATCTTCCATCCAATTCATCAAAAACACAAAAAAATCCTTCTTTCCCATCATATTCAGGGCGAAAAAGGACTCCGCGGTTCCACCTGATTAAAGCAGCGTTGCTGCTCCACTCATTAAGACGATATCGGGATCACCGGCTTCTTTGGGAAGCTGCTGGCGAATGGTTTTCAGTTGAGCTTGCACGGAAACACTTTCAGCCACGGTGCTTCCTCTCTGACCTGCAGTTCTCGACCTACTCTTTTCGCTTCAACGCGTTTATAATCTTTACATTAACACTATTATACAGATATTCCTTGCAGAATGTCAAGAAATCAACGTTAAAAACCAAGCCTGGAAAAACCCAATCATCATTCCCAAAATACCGCCCAGCCGTTCAATATGACGCAATTCTTTTCTGGCAACACTGACAATCATTTTTTCGAGATGTTCCATCGGATATTCATTAATTTTCTCTTCCACAATATGCGCCAATTTCAGTTTCTGCGCCTGATCATCCACCAGATGCTCAATCATTTCCGTAATAATCCGATCACCTTCCTGATCCAGTAAATCACTGACGAAAATGCCAACCGGTTTTCGCATGGCTCTTCGAAGCATGCCCGGAATTCGTTCCAGAATCATGTTGTTTAGGTAGATCTTCAGAAAAATTTTCAGGTCCTCCCGCTGCTCCGCTTTACCAAAGGTCTGGAGAATATCGGCCATGGAAACCAGTTCTTTTTCTATTTGTTGACCCACATTTGTTGCTATTTCCTTTTTCCGTCTTGGAATCAATCCCTGAATTTCAAAACCCAAAACAGGAATTCGGATTGGAAGATAAGGCTTAAACAAGAGGCGAATTGCCAATATGTTTGTAACCCATCCAATCAGACCACCAATCACAATTAATAAAATCCAATAAATCGAACTCATTGCTCCACCTCTGCTTTCAGCCGTAATTCCAATTCCTTCAAATCAATATACCGGGATGTCCGATATATTTCCTTTCCCTGACTAAATATCAGGACAGTTGGAACGGTAAACACCAGGTAGGCTCCTGAGAGTTCCGGTATTTGATTGATCTTAGCTTCCGCCACCAAAATAGATGGGTAATGATTAAGCACTTCCATTATTTTTGGTTTCATTGCCTGACAAACGTCACAGCTATCCGATCCTATATATAGAACAGATACTGGATATTTTTCAAGGTTTGAAGTCCAGGATTCCAGACTGCTCAATGAATCCATGTTATCCTTCCTCTCAATCTATATATTGCTGATAATCTGGATTAACAACATTAACAGGATTACCATTCAAAAATAGACGGAGATTTTCAGCAGCTAAATCCATCAACCTTATTCTGGCTTCCGTGGGTGCCCAGGCAATGTGAGGGGTGATGAGACAATTTTTTGCACTCAGCAATGGATTTGATGCTTCAATTGGCTCTTTCGACACCACATCCACTGCCGCTGCCGCAATCCTGTTTGAATTTAATGCCTCTGCCAGGTCCTGTTCTGAGACAAGCTGACCTCTGGATGTGTTGATCAATATGGCTGATTTTTTCATCAAGTGGATCGCCTCGCGGTTGATCATTTCTTCCGTATCCGGAAAAAGCGGGCAATGCAAACTAATCACATCCGCTTCTTTAAAAAGTGTATTTCGATCTACATAACGAATTCCCTGAGCTTCCAGTGCCGGATCAATGCTCCTGTTATGAACCATTAGCTCCATGCCAATGGCCTCAGCAATACGGCCCACTGCCTGACCAATTCTTCCAAATCCGACAATGCCCATGGTTTTTCCAGCCAGTTCCATCAAAGGATACTTCCAAAAACTCCAGTCCGGATTTTTTTCCCATTCACCGTTTTTCACCGCACGATGGTGCTCGCCAATATGATGGCATATTTCGAGTAGTAAGGCAAATGTCATTTGTGCCACAGATTCTGTTCCATAGGTTGGTACATTAACCAGAGCAACCCCTTTTTTTGTCGCCGCTTCCACATCCACCACATTGTAGCCTGTTGCCAGCATGCCAATATATTTCAAATTTTTTGCCTTCTCAATCGCCTGTTGAGTGACAGGCGTCTTATTCGTCAATACAATATCTGCGTTCTTCATTCTGTCAATCACTATTTCCTGGTCTTTCAAGTCGTACCCTGTTCGGTCATATACCGTCAATTTTCCCATCGTCTCAAACTCTTTCCAGCTTAAGTCCCCCGGGTTCAGTGTATACCCGTCCAAGACAACTATGTTCATTCAGCATCCTCCTCGTCCAACGTTTCTTTTATCACCGATTAAACCACATGCCCACTGGCTTCTTCGGAAGCTCAGTTCACGTAAATGATTTTTACATTTAGTTCTATTTTCCTATTCTATCTCAATCGGCAGAAAAACTCAAGTAAGCATAAACTGTCTCCAGCGTATTGATGTAGGGGCTTTGTATTAGATTCTTTTTTTCTTTTTAGCTTCATAACGTTGTTTCCCCTCTTCGAACAATGCCCGATCTTCTTCGCAATCAATCATAATCTCAGGCACTTTCATTGGCTTTCCTTCTTCATTAAGCGCAACCATGGTAAAGTACGCCGTAATCGCTTTGAATTTCGGCTCATTACTCTTAATGTTTTCTACCCACACTTCCACCTTTATTTCCATCGAACTGTTTCCGACATACATCAGCCTGCCCTCACTGGTAATCAGGTTGCCGATATGAACTGCCCGATGAAATTCCATTTCGCTTACGCTGGCTGTAACAGCACGACTGGCGAATGAATGCTTATATGCGACAATTCCCGCTGTATTATCCATTATTTTCATCATTTCACCACCATGCACATATCCCACCAGGTTAGAGTGCTCTCGCTGCATGATGTAGCACAAGTTTGTTGCTGAATTGCTGACTGATTTTTTTTCCATGACTTTCACCTCAATTGTTATTAATAGTAAAGATACTTATATTATGGGCTTAAAAAACCATCGGACCACCTATACAGTGGAGATGGTTCCGATGGTTTACTTTTAACCGAATCATTTTGCCGCTCATGTTATTTGATCAATCATCATTGTTCACCTTCTATAAGTTTTTTCTATGGTTAACGTTTACCATTATAATACGCCTAAACTTAATGCCCATGTTTTTGGCAGTATTTATTTTACAAAAATTACCCAAAGAAAATTACTATAAACAGAGGCGGAAACAAAGGCTGGATTCTAACATGGCAGTACCAGTACTATTTTTCATTAATTATTTTCAACAATGATTTTTTCAAGGATATCAGCTGCTACCTCCACAACACAACGGCATTTTTGGGGAGGTTCTTCACGATATCGATCTTTCAATTCCCCACAGTAAATGGTTCCCATTCTTGTTTCAAACAGGTTCATGAATTCAGTAACCAAATTCTTCATCTGATCACTTTCATGGGCTTTTTCCTTCACAAATAGAATCCCAAGAACGGCTATACCACCGGCAAGTGCACCGCAAGTGCTTTCAACCGCCATACCACCGCCAAACCCCGCCATTACTTTCAGAGTATCTTTTGACAGATTAAGCTCATACACATCGTTAGCTGCATAAATCATCGCTTCGGCACAATTATAATCATATAACGGTGTATAATATACTGCCGCTTTTTCTTTGAGCATCGGTATTCTCCTCCAAAATATTGCAGCCTTCTGAAAAAGTCAGGCTTTTCATTTTTTTTCTTCTATTGCAGTCTTCTATAGCATTCCCTCTAGTCTCTTGCATTGTTTGATGCAATTAATTCGATGAATGACGCCATCAGTTGTCTGGATCATTCCATACTCAATTCTTGCAGGCTGTTCTTTAAAAATTCATCATATTCACTTGTATGTGCCACTGAATTGTGATCTTCACCGTCTATTTCTGTCAGGAATACTTCACCAGCCAAGGCTTCCAGGAGCTTCCTGGAGCGAATCGGCCGGATCGTTCTATCTTCCATTGCTACCAGCGCATACGCTGGGACTTCAATGTCAGGTGCCTTTTTAATGGCATTAAAACGCTGCCTGGCCAGGATTTCAACCGGCAGAAACGGATAGGCGTCTTTTGCCACATCAACAAGACGATCATAAGGCGAGACAAGAATCATACCGTTCACTTCTCTGTTTTGTGCCACATGAAGAGCAACACCCGCTCCAATACTTCGCCCCATGGTTACAATATTAAGATCGTCCTCATCGATTCGCTCCTTTATTTTATCATAGATTCTAACAGCATCCTGAAAAAAGTATTTTTCTCCTGGTTGCCCTTCGCTTTTTCCATACCCACGATAATTGACCAGGGCAAAAGACCAGTCGGAAAACCTTGAAAAATAATCGATCAGATGAGATACTTCTTCTGCGTTTCCGCCAAAATAAATCACAATGTTCTTTTCTATATCATCCGTTTCGGAACCATGAAGCAGCCAACCATGAAGCAACTTCCCATCTTCTGTTGAAATAGTGATTTCTTCGAGACCACTTTCATTTCTTAACTGTTGAACCCGTGCATCCGAAATTTTTTGCGGAAAAAACACAAATTGATCCTGCTTAAAATACATAAAGGCGCTAATGATCACATAGACTAATAGCAGCCCTCCCACGACTTTCAACAATTGTTCAGACATACTAAAACCCCTTTATTTCTGATTTCTTCCAAGTAGCACTATTATTGTTCCAGCCCTATTAATCAGTTACCAGCTTAACATGAAAAGAGCGTTGACGCGGACCGTCAAACTCGCAGAAATAAATTCCCTGCCAGGTACCCAATAACAAACGTTCCCGGCTGATAAGAAGGGTTTCACTGACACCAACGCAGCTGGATTTCAAATGGGCTGCCAAGTTACCTTCAGCATGTCTGAATTCTGTTCTATCCGGAAAGGCTTTATTTAACCCTGTTAAGAAATCTGTCGCGACATCTGGATCTGCATTTTCATTAATTGTGATCGCAGCTGTTGTATGCGGACAAAAGACGATACAGATCCCCTCCTGCACGTTGCTTCGAGCGACAGCTTCCTTTACCTGCTGGGTAATGTCGTGCATGAATTCAGACTTTGTTTGAACGTTATATGTTACCAACATTATCTGTCCATCCTTTCAAGACACGGAACTTTTCACGCGTCCCATTTATTTTCATATCTCTCTAGCCGATGCAGGAAAAACTTACCCTTGTCTTAGCGGACGTTCTCCAAAATTCTATCGGCAATCGCCTGATGCCCTTCTTCATTGGGGTGTAGTCCGTCAAAAGAAATAAACTGATCGTAATTTAGTTGAAACAAGTCTTGGGTTGGAATAAAGAGCGTGTTTCCAAAACCAGTTAGCAGCTGCTGGGTCCGATAGCTCCATTCCAGTAAATATGTTGTTTCCCTTTCATCAAATTCATCATCCTGCAGGTTATACAGGCCAAGAAAGATAATCACCCCTTCTTCATTAGTCCTGCGGATCTGTTCCAGTATCTTTTCCAGGTTCTCATAATAGGTGCTGAACTGGTCTTCAAATGCCTGGTCCTGTCTTTCCAGCGGCACGTTCCGGATATCCCGCAAGTCATTTCCTCCAATAGAAATTACCGTGTAACGAGCATCTTCAAGCGCCTGATTTAACAGTGGATCTGTGATTTGCTCCAGCAGCTGTCCGGAGCGCATTCCTTCGTTTGAAAAATTATACAAATCAATGGAATTGTCCTGTAGGGCTTCCATTCCCTGAACCATTCGCTCCACAAAACCACCGGCAGAATCTCCGGTTCCCCGTGCCAGTGAATCTCCCAGGGCGACAACCCTGAAATCGCCTTCAGCCTGAATTACAGGGGGCTCCTCCGGTGTGTCAACCGTCACTTCAGCTGCAGGCTGAGGCTGAGTTACTTCAACACCAATGAGAAAGGCGTTTCCAAAGCCAATGGCAAAACCAGCCAGCCCAATAAAAAAAATAAATATAATACCATACCACAGCCATGTTCTTTTCATCCAAATTCTCCTTATGCCAGCATATCTTTTTGCG
>SLLE01000005.1 GCA_007134225.1 Tindallia sp. | reverse complement strand
TTTCCAACCGGCGCCATATAGACCACAAACTCTTCCTCTCCGTCCACGCCGACGAGTTCATCCGCCAGTTGCTGATGATACGCGGCGATGGCGCAGGTGCCGGCTTGGATGCTTTCGCAGGCCAAATAAAGGTTCTGGCAGGTGTGGCCGGCATCCAGGGCGATAACTTTGTATGAGGCTTCCTTGTAACGCCATTCCATTCGGTAGGGAATGGTAGTCCAGATAAAGGTGACGGCGGAGTTTCCGGCAAAAGGCTGGTGCAGAGCCGCATCCGTCAGTTTTTCTCCAAGGCTTTCCGGAGTGGATTCAAGTACCAGTTGATGAACGGAAGGCAGGTAGCGGTAAATTCCCTGCTCCAGATCGCTGACGTTCAGCACGGCCACATAGGTTTCCAGGGCGTGTCGGTTGCCGGCGGAGGGGACGGTTCGCAGGGCAATGTTGTTGGTCATTTTGCGTACGCCCTGGGTTGCCCAGAGGAGATAGGACAGCTCCTTTAGGGACAGGGGTGTTTTTCCGTACTTTCGCCGGGAGTAGCGATTTGCGATGGCTTCCTGCAGCGGCATAAGCCCCAGTTCCTGCACTTCTTTGGGAGAAGGCAGGACGACCCGCCGGGCATCGGCCGAACATGGTTTTTCAATGGGCGGGACCGGTAGCCCCCGGTTCTGATCTGTTCGGCTAAAGTCTGTTTTCTGACGTATGTCGTCTTTTAAGAAGTAACGAAGGGTTTTCTTTGTATCTTTATTCACGATTTTTGCCTCACTTTCGTTTTCTGTATTATGTGATGGAGGCCTGGTAAATTTTTTCGATGGAAGCTTTTAAGACGCCGTCGAATTCTTCGTCTGTCTGCTGAGCGGTCAATCCTTCCAGCAGTGCCCGGGAAAAGCTGGCGATGACGCCCGGGTTTTGTGCCAGCAGCTCCACGGCTTCGTCGCGGCTGTAGCCGCCGGAAAGGGCCACCACCCGTAGTACTTTGGGATGATTTACCAGTTCGCTGTAGTAGCCTTCTTCGCTGGGGATGGACAGCTTTAGCATGACCATCTGATCCTCCTCCAGGGTGTTAAGATGCTTCAGTATCTGGGCCATCATTAGTTTTTCGGATTCTGCTTTGTCGGGGCTATTGATATCCACTTCAGGTTCAAGGATGGGCATCAGTCCGGCATCAAGGATCTGTTTTCCGTACTCAAACTGTTGGCTGACTATTTTTTGAATGCCTTCCGGGTTGGCCTCCTTGATGACGGAACGCATTTTGGTTCCAAAAATGTTGCGTTCTTTTCCTCGCTGGAGTAGTTCTTTCAGGGTGGTGATGGGTTTCATCAACTGGACGCCTTCTGAAAGTTCGGCCAGTCCTTTGTCTACTTTCAGGAAGGGGACGATTTCTTTCTGCTTCCATAAATAGTCGGGGGTCGGCATGCCTTCTACGTCTCGGTCCATGGTCTGTTCAAAAAGAATGACGCCAAGCACTTTTTCGCCGGTAAAGGATGGACTGGTCATGATGCGGGTACGCATGGCATGTACCAGGTCAAACATTTCTTCTTCGTTTGAGTAAGCATCTTCCTGTACGCCGTATCCGGCCAGTGCTTTTGGTGTGCTGCCACCGCTTTGGTCCAGGGCTGCGATAAATCCCTGGCCTTTGCGCATTCGTTCGGTCTGTTGGCTCTTCATTGTACCACCTCATTTTTAGATTTTTTATCTTAACGACACTCTATTCATTTTATATCCTCGAATCTGCTCTTCAAACGCAACAAAAAAACCCTGCCCATTTGCGGGCAGGTTCTTTTTGTTACTTGATTTCAATTTGTTTTCTCGTTTCTTTTTGTGGATCTTTTGGAAGTTCCACTTTCAGGATGCCGTTTTCATACTTGGCCTCAATCTTGTCTGGATTAATGTCCTTTACAAGGAAGGTGCGGCTGACTCTTCCCATCTTACGCTCCCGGCAGATATAGTTTTCTTTCTCTTCGTTTACTTCGTCCTCTTTCTCTGCTGAAATGATCAGATGCTCGTTGTCATAGTCAATCTTAATCTGATCTTTTTCAAATCCCGGAATTTCCGCTTCCATCAAATACTTGTCTGACTCTTCCTGGATATCAACCTTGATGCCTGACTGCATGGCAGGCGCCATTCGATGGTCACCAAATATGGGATCATTGAAAAACCGCTCAAATAATGTGTCTAGATCACGGCCTCTTCTCTGATTTCTGAAAGGTACCAAATTGTTCATCATCATTATCGTCCTCCTTTTCTTCGCACTCTGTTTCCTTATCCTTTCTTCGATTTCATTATAGCTCTAAAAGTCAAAGAAAGTCAAAATATAAAAAACCGCGTTATTTCACAAAAATTCTTATTATGGTTCATTTTTTTAAAACAACTCTTTTTTTCTTTATTTTTCTTTTTTTTTCTAAATATTTAACGCAAATAACCAATTCATTCAAAAAACCCCGCAGAGAATAGTCTCCGCGGGTTTTTAAGTTTATTCAGCGTATCGTTTTTTTCTTTATTGCATTTCTTCGATGGAGTTGATGGTAACATAGTCCGGGACGACGAGGCCCAGTTTGGCGCCTTCATAGATGTTACCCAGGTCTTCCAGGCGGTCGCCGTAATTGTCCCAGTAATTGGACTGGGTCAGGGGCAACCAGGCGCAAGTCATGGCGTCATAGTCACCAGAAGACAGAGATTCGTATAGAACGGCCACGTCTACCATTTCCATTTCCACTTCGTAATTCATTTCTGCTTCCAGAACGTGGGCAATCAGATTGGTCTTGGCGATGGCACAGGTCCAATTGTTGTATAGCAGGCGCACAGTTTCGCCTTCACCGTCAGCACCTTCCGGTACCCAACTTTGAATCAAGTCCTCGTTATCCAGGGCCCAGGCTGTCATGGCTTCCCGATCCCCCATTTCTCCTTCTTGAATCAGCAACATGATTTCACCCAACTGGTCGTCGTTCAGGGAAAAGTTGCCCAGCACTTCGGCCACTTCGGGCATGTCTTCCGTGATACCGGCCCTGCCCAAGGCTTTGATGTTTTCTTCTTCACCAAAGATGCCTTTAGGATCTTCCAGGAAGCGCAGGTTATACTCAGGGAATTTCCAGTGGGGTGTCCAGCCAATGGCGACGATCCATTCCTCGGTCATTCCCCGGGATTCGATCTCAGCGATCATGGCAGCTTCGCTGGAATCTACCAGGTCGTAGTCGTCCAGGCCGTATTCCACCATGACTCTTTCTTCCACGGTGCTCATGATCTCGGCGCCGGCGTCAATTCCGATAATTTCATTGTTAAATTTTTCGGCGATATTCTCTTCTACAGGTGCTTCGGCTCCGTTGCCGTTAGGATCTTCGCTGACTTCTCCGTTGCCGTTTCCGTTGCCTGCACATCCTGCAATGAGGACGGCGGCAATCAGAAGTCCGATCAATAGGATGTTTCTTTTGTTAATCATCTTTCATTCCCTCCTCTTTTATTGTTCCAATTGTTATCATCAAAACCCTATTTCTTCATCGCCTGCGTTTTTTTTCGCAGGGATGCTGCCAGCTTGTGAGCCTTACCTTCCAACACCATCTTTTTGTTGCCTGTAGCCTTTCCAAGCTGCACCTTCACAGTGCCTTCCACTTTGTCTTTTTGATTCTCCATCTTTTTTCGGAAACCACCCATTGTTTTGCCTCCTTTGTTTTCCAAATAACTTAGCATTATCTGCAAATGCTTAAGCAGGTGGATCCACATCTTGACGAATCAAATGCAGATCATTCAATCCCCTTGCTCAGATTATACCACAAATGATCAATGATGCTTTTCTTATCCTTTACATAGATTTCAACTGCTTGATTTCCCGGTTAATCATGGCGCGTACCTTCTTCACTTAACTGATAAAGAACTTTCTTTTTTCGCCCCATAAATCGCGACTCCTTCAGCCCAGCCAAACTGAATCTTGAACCCCTTTTCATCTTACCCGAAACAAAGGGTTTCTACACTTCTTCTAACCCCTCTCTCAAAGAAATTCACTTTCAGTGCAGCTGCCCGCAATGGGCCAACATGTGCAAGCATGTGGCCGCTACGTTGTTTGGGTGGGGGCAAGACTGGATGCCAACCCTCAGAAGTCTCCCGAATTTTCGGGTTATAGGTCCACCTCTTCACGAATCAAATGCAGATCGCGCTGTGGAAAGGGGATGACAATATTGTTTTCCCGAAATTTTTCCAATATG
>SLLE01000115.1 GCA_007134225.1 Tindallia sp. | reverse complement strand
TCAACAATGGCTCAACGATGGTTAAACAATGGTTCAACAATGGTTAAGGAGTATCCTGTTATGATAAGTAATGAATTAAAGCAATATCGATTTCAGGCACAGCCTGGCACGCTCTATCTATGCCCCACTCCGCTGGGAAATCTGGGGGATATGACCATACGCGGGCTGGAGGTGCTGCAGCAGGCTGATCTTGTCTATTCAGAAGATACCCGTCGCAGCCTGAAGCTGTTGACGCATTTTGGAATCCAAAAGCCTCTCTACAGCTATCATGAACACAACCGGAAGGAAAAGGAACCCTTCATTCTAAAAGATCTTCAGGAAGGAAAAGTGCTGGCTCTGGTGACGGACGCCGGTATGCCCGGCATTTCCGACCCCGGCACCCATCTGGTACAGGCCTGTTTGCGGGAAGGCCTGCCTTTCGAGGTGCTGCCTGGCCCTTCTGCCATGCTGATGGCTTTGGTGGCTTCCGGCCTTTCCACGGATCGGTTCGTTTTTGAAGGGTTTCTTCCCCGGGATAAAAAACAGCGAAAGGTTTCTCTGGAAAAGATGGCTGAAGATCCTCGAACCTTAATCTTCTACGAAGCTCCTCATCGAATTAAGCAAACCCTCAAGTCCATGGTGGAAATCCTGGGAAATCGAAAGGCTTCCCTTGGACGAGAGCTGACAAAAAAACATGAGCAGTGGTTCCGCATGTCTTTGGTTCAACTTTTAGAGACGTTAGAAAGTCTTCCGTCGGATCTGAAAGGGGAAATGGTTTTGGTGCTGGAGGGCTCTGATGAAGCTCAATTAGAACAGGAAGCGATGCATCAGTGGGATCATTTGACGTTGAATGAGCATGTGCAGCAGGTGATGTTGGAAGGAAAAGATAAAAAAACCGCCATTAAAGAAGTGGCGGTTTTGCGTGGCTTGCCCAAACGAGACGTTTATCAGGCCGTTCATCAGGATTCATAGCACTTTAATAGCTCCAGTGTATAGTTCCCCTCTCCGTCATAAACAAAGAGGGGTTCTTTCCATTTCAGCTCCGGCCGGCCATTTTTTACAAATTGCAGCAGCATCAGGTTTGGTTTTTTGTCGCTGCGGGGATGCACCATTTGTATCCATTTTGCTTCCAGTCGATTTTGCCGGGAAAGCTCCATAATATCCACCAGCCGATCCGGTCGATGAACCATATAAAACCGACCACCAGGTTTCAGCAGGTAGGCTGTTTGCTCCATCAACTCTGCCAAAGTCAGCATCACTTCATGTCGGGAGATGGCCTTGTCCTGCCTGGGATTTTTCAACCCTTCTGCCGGCAGATACGGCGGATTGCTCACCACCACGTCAAATTGGGAGGTATCAAAAAGCTGCCTGCACTCCCTGACATCTCCCCGGATCATTTCGACGCGGTCCTCGAGGTTATTCATCCGAACGCTTCGAAGAGCCCGACGGAAAGCTTCTTCCTGAATTTCCAATCCAACAAAAGCGTTGGATGAATTCTTTCCAGCCAGTAGAATCGGAATGACACCGTTTCCGGTGCATAGGTCCATGACTCTTTCATTCCGGCGAAGCTGAGTAAAATGACTGATTAAAACCGCATCCATTCCAAAGCAGAAGGATTTTGGATCCTGAATCAACTGCAATCCGTTGCATTGCAAATCATCCAAGCGTTCCCCCGGCATCAGCCACTGGTTTTTCATGACGGCTCATCCATTTTCTTTGCTTCCTCGTCCGGCTTTTTTTCATTCAACTGCTGCTTCAGTTTCTTTTTGGTCATGGGCCTAATGTCATCAATAGACAGGGTCTTTATTTCTTCCACATCGTCCATTGGATTTTTCATTTTCACTTTTACTTTTCCACTCAAAATAACAGTCTGAATGACTTCACCGATGCCTTCATCCGTTTTCACCTTGCTGCCTACTGCCGGCATTCTTCGAATCATCTCATGGTAGTGCTCATGCTCGTAGCGAAGGCAGCAGAAAAGACGACCGCATATGCCGGATATTTTCGTCGGATTCAAAGACAGGTTTTGTTCTTTTGCCATTTTGATGGTTACCGGATCAAAATCGCCAAGCCAGGTGGCGCAGCAAAGGGATTTGCCGCAGGGGCCTATTCCTCCAAGCATTTTGGCTTCGTCCCTTACGCCAATTTGCCGAAGTTCGATGCGGGTTTTAAACACAGCAGCCAAATCTTTTACCAGGTCCCGAAAATCCACTCTGCCGTCGGCTGTAAAGAAAAAAATGATTTTATTTTTGTCAAAGGTAAATTCCACGTCCACCAGTTTCATATCCAGCTGATGGCTTTCAATTTTCTGTGCTGCCACCTGAAAGGCTTCTCCTTCTTTTGACTTGTTATCCTCATGGACCTGAAGGTCTTCTTCCGTCACCAGGCGTATTACTTTTTTCAGCGGTGCGACGATTTCCTTATCGGATACTTCCTTGATCCCCACTACCACATCACCAAGTTCAATGCCACGGGCTGTTTCAACAATTACCTTCAATCCTTTTTCCAGTTCAAATTCCTGTGGATCAAAATAATAAATCTTACCGGCTTTTTTAAACCGGACTCCTACCACACGATGTTTATCTTGACTCATACAACCTTCCTTCCTGATACGTCTATTTCGATGAACGCGTCCATTTTTTTTTATAATTATCACAGCATTTTAATGCATGTATCCATTCTATCAGACTTTCAAGATGAAATCACTTTTTTCTGACTGTGGCCCTGCCTGTTTACTGTGATGACCACAGCGATTGGATTGCCGACAGCTCTGCGCCGCTTCATGAAGCTGTTCCGTTGTGGGTTAGCGGTCCAAAAAAGACGCTAGTTCTTTCGCATTGTCTGGTTCTTTGACCATGCTGACCAGGTTGATCAGCAGTGATTCCACAATAAACGCCAAGTTTCCATGGGTTCTTATATCTTCTCGGGCCGTCTCCATCATCTGATGAATCATAGGAATCGTGGATTCGTTGTAATAAGCCGCCTGCTTTCGCAGACGGTTTTCCTGATTTTGATGAACCAGCAAGTCTGGTTCTCCGCCAATGATTAGAATATGAAGGTCACGCAGCCATTCCTGCCAAAGCTCCAGCACCCAAAGTGCCTGGCTTTTATCCCGTTGCATGAACTCTCCTTTTTCGATGGCTATTTCGTAATCTTTCTCCAGCATGCTGTCCGTCAGCTGAATAAAGGCCTTATATTGCTGCTGGTAGCTTTCATCCTCCAACATTTCCACCGCCCGATCCGGAATGCCGTTGGCAAAGGCTGCCAGGGAAGCGGCCTTATCTCCAGGCATTTTTTTCGATTCTTCCAGATAGGACTGAATGGTCTCCCGTTTTACCGGTCGAAAAACCAGACGCTGACAACGGGACAAAATGGTGGGCAGCAATCGTTCTGGCTCCGGTGTTGCTAAAATGATGATGGAATGATCCGGTGGTTCTTCCAGGGTCTTCAACAAAGCATTTTGTGCCTGAACCGTCATGGTATCCGCCTCCGGCACGACATACACCTTGTATTCGCCCTCATAAGGCTTTAGGTAAATGTCTTTGATCAGGCTTCGGATCGTATCCACGGAAACAACGGGCTCTTTTCCTTCTTCCTGCCCTTGAATCCAGCGAAATTCGGCGTGCGTCCCTGCTTCCACCTGCTTGCATGCATTGCAATGCCAGCACGGAGCCTCTTCCTTCGGGCATAAAATAGCCGCTGCCAGTTCCTTTGCCATTTTTCGTTTTCCCAGTCCGGCTGGCCCTTCGAAAAGATAGCCATGGGAAAGCTGCCCATTTTCAAGAGCACGGGCAAGCAACTGCTTTACCTTTTCCTGACCAATGGTTTTTTTAAAAGCTGTCTTCACGCGTTCCACCTCTTAATATTTATGGTATTCTTCCACATCGATGACGAAGATTGTGGCGCCGCCCACAGTTACCTCCACAGGATGAGGAATAAAGACGCCGGTGGTCCCGGACACAGGTGCCGGTGCCGTCAACAGTTCTTTGCGGGATCTACAGTTCTCATCGATGATCTCTTTTACTTTTTCAACTTCATGATTTTCCACTCCCACCAGCATCGTAGTGTTTCCGGCCTTTAAAAAACCTCCGGTGGTAGCCAGTTTGGTGACACGAAATTTGCTTTCCGTCAGTTCCTCCAGCAGTCTTTTAGCGTCTTCGTCATGGACGATGGCAATGACCAGTTTCATGGGCGTGACCTCCTATCCTTTAGAATTATGGATTATGAAT
>SLLE01000098.1 GCA_007134225.1 Tindallia sp. | reverse complement strand
TACCACCGCTAAGACTCCCTCTTCTGCAAGAGGGAGATAAGCGGTGCTACGTCCCTGGATAACGCATTCTAACCTTCTGATGGAGTAAAAACTCCACCAGAAGCTAAGAATCCTGTTTATGAATATCACGTAATTAATAGATGGTAAGCGGGAATCCATGAAAATATTTGGCTCATTATTTATTGACATTAAAGAAAGGCTGAATCTATAATTGATTAGCACCAAGAGGTTCACATCAAATATAAGGAAGCACAAAACCGGTTAACAAACATTTTGGATGGATTGAACATGAATGACCTGGAAAAGAAATTTTTTGAAGCGTTTGAAGGCATGTCACGAATGGCACCGGGAAGTGAAACCTCAACAATAAAAGTTGCTGATTTACTGAATCGATGAAGGAAAACCTTGGAAATACTTGACATTGGTTGTGGAAATGGAGCGCATACTATGCTATTGGCACGCCTGTTTTCCAACGCTGTCATCACAGGCATTGACAATCATGGACCTTTTATTGACTCACTAAACCAATCTGTAGAAGAACAAGGGCTTTCGCAACGGGTAAAGGGTCAGGTAGCAGATATGTTTAAACAGCCAACCATTCAGAATTCTCAAAATAGGCAGATGGCAGAAAACAATCCTTAATTGTTTTTGTGGCAAGGATTGGAACGGATATAGTCATCCGTGCCTGGTCTTTGACTCATTGAGTTTTGCAATGTTCAGAAAATATCGGATGAAGGTTAATGAAGTAAGCGACAATTCTTCATCGGGGAACAGGAGTCGTTCAATATGGATAGACACAAAATTATAATAGTAATTTTAACTGGATTTATGGCCGTTTTTTTATTGTCAGCCTGCCAGAACACCTCTGATCTGAATGATGAGGTACTTCTGACGGAAAAACCCATCCTGGAAGCATTTGAAGCCAGAAATATTTTCGTGGAGGACATAACAGCTGATCTTAATATTGAAATCTATTCAACGGTTTGGGAGGCATTGGAAGAGCACCGGGAATCACAAATACCGGGAGACTTAACGGGAGAAGGCTTTTATTACCGGGAAAATGAAACCAGCTTTCGTTTTTGGGTGAAAAATGCCATCATCAGGATTCAATTTGATGAAATGAGTCAGGAGTACTTTAGGCAACCCCTTAATCCAATGAGAGAGGCCATCTTTTTTGATTTGAATTCCATGCAGGAAACCAGGCTTGCAGGAGAGAAGGGAGATTGGATTGGCAGAAGAAGTGCTGATGGATGATGGAACCGTAAAATTGAATGGATTCAATCGTTCCAGTCCGGACCATCCGCTTCATTATGATCATGCCATTTCCCTGACAGACTTTTATGGTCAGGAGATTAAGATGAAGCTCCAGCCTGTAGATAACGATCATAGCTAAGACACACTACATGGAGGTGGTAATGTGGATTTTACGTCGGAAAGAATTCATGAAGTATTAAAAGAATTAATCAAAATCCCCAGCCCTTATTTTCAGGAGCAGGCCATAACGGAATATGTCTATCAATTTATGAAAAATACAGGTATTTCCACATTTCGACAAAAAGTGGCTGAGGCTCAACTACAAGACTATGAAGGAGAAAATATCATAGGATTTCTGGATGCCGGCAAGGAAAAAACCATTATGATAAATGCTCATATGGACACGGTTTACCCTAGTTCTGACTGGAAAACAGATCCCTATAAACCCTATGTTTCAGGCGATGAGATGGTGGGATTGGGAGCGGCGGATATGAAAGGCGGGCTGGCAGTGATGTTGCTGCTGGCTGAATACCTGATGAATCAGCTGAAAGAGGGCATAACGCCAAATTATAATGTGATTTTATTGGCATCGGTGGATGAAGAGGGACCTGATTCTTTGGGAGCGAGAATATTTCTGAAGGATAAACTGGCAAAGCGGGTAGACTATGCGCTTGTGCTGGAATCCGGACAAGGCCTGACGCGCGGTGAAGCTGCCTTTCCATCTGTAATCCATCGTTCCCTCGGTTGTTATCTATATCTGATCACAGTAACTGGTCAAAGCGCTCATGCCGCCGATCCGGAAGCAGGAGCCAATGCCATTGACACCATGGGAAAAGTGATTGAAGCATTAAAAAAAGTAGAACTAGAAAAATCAGAGGGTTTCAGTCGGCCTGTCAGTAATGTTTTGTGGATCAAAGGTGGTGAAAAAGCGTTATCAACACCAGAAAAATGCGAGCTGCTGGTGGATTTTCACGTGACACCGGAGGAAAACCATGAAAAGCTTAGGCAACAAATTAGTGAAACCATTAAAGCCTTAAAGTTATCAGTGAGGACGGAAGTGGATTTTTGGCGAAATGGCAAGGGGGAGCCAATCCTGTATCCACCTTATGACTGGGATTTTAATCATCCTTTGACAGAAGCATTATCAAAAAGCTGTCGAAACATTACCGGTCAATTAGGAGAGAATGCTCCAGCCAGCATATGTGTCGGGGATTTTAATCATTTCAGTGATGCAGGCATTCCAACTGTGATACTTGGACCGGATGGTCATCATCTTCATGCCGGTGGAGAGGCAGTGAATCTCAAAGATTTGGAGGATTTAACTGCTGTTCTGGCTGACTTTTTATTGATTGGGTAGCGCAACACAAGGCCGGTTCATTTGTGTTTAACGAACTCCTGTTTCATTCTAAAGTGAACAGAAGTGATCATTTAGCCAAGAAGAGAACGAAAGAAAAGCCGTACGGGAATATACCATGTCAAAGGTTGCATGGGGACTGGCCTCAGAGACACACTTCTGTCTCATACTGGAGTGAACAATAAGTGATATTTTTGCCCAGAAGCGAGCGCTTGTGCTGGGGCCTGTGGCTTCCTGCGGCTGGGTGGAAAGGGGCATGACCGAACTGACCCAGGTGGTGGACCCGGACAGGCTGGTCATGAGGCTGCCCTTTTACACCCGGGTCTGGCGGGAACGGCCCTCCACGGAGCGGGCCAACCGGATTGTCAACCGGTCCACGGCCATCGGGATGGAGGCCCAGGCCAATTTCATTGAGAATAACGATCTCACCCCCTTTGGGGACGATGTGTGGCCGGCCCTGCGAGACGTGGTGTTCTTCGGCACCGAGGATTAAGCTGACGGGAAATTATGAAACAGAAATCCGTGGAGGACCCATGCTGAATCAGGGTGTCGGCATCCCAAATGGTCAAGTAACAGATAAGGGTTCTTTTTAATGAAGTCCTTCGAGCCGGTGCTTAGATTCTTGAGGGTAAAATATCTGAACAAGTAGCAAGAAGTAAAAAATATAAAGAAAAAAGAATAGCATTACCGGCTGTTCAATATGATTGCTCCCATTCATGGATTATTCTAAGGGATTTGCATCCTGGTTTGAAGATTGAAGTGACATTTCTTTGTTATACTGCACATTTCTCACAATTTGTTCAAGCGCTTTGAATCTCAGAAAAACGGGTATAAATACCATAACTCAGAACCAATATGCGGGGTTTTCGGAAAGGGTGTCATCCCATGAAACTTTATGCATCGAGCGTGTTGTCAGTGCTTTTGATTGTGTTGCAACTGATTGACTTTGAAGGCAGTCTCACGTCGAAGTATGCGCTTCCTGCACAGGAGCGGCTGGAAGAATGGCACGCAGTCATGGCCATGGAACCGGTCATAACACCAAGCCAGGCCGCGCTGCAGGAAATAATGGAGCGTGGACCGGATTGGAAACGGCTGGAGGACCGAAACACGCTGATTCGGTTCCAGGCGGAGAACAACATTACGGTGGACGGAATATATGGACCTGAAACCGAGCGTACGCTGACAGACACGGGAAAAGTCATTACTGACAGGATTCCCAATGATATGAGGTCGGAAGAGCTGTTCGTCGCAATTGATATCACAAGACGGATTTTGACAGTCTACCAGTACGGTGAGGTGGTCCATAAATATCCCATTGCTGTCGGAGAGGGAGATCTGACCCCCGAGACACAAACGCAGATTGCTAATAAGGTGGTAAATCCCTACTGGGCTGGCGCAGGGCAGCATGATCCCGTTCCCGGCGGTGATCCAGATAATCCTCTCGGACCCATCTGGTTGGGACTGGAGTTGGGCGGTGGATCCACCTACGGTATTCACGGTAATGCGGCGCCATTTTCCATAGGTAGATCGGTGTCCCTTGGCTGTATCAGAATGATCAATGAAGATGTTGCATTTCTTTACGAGCTCATACCAGTCGGTACGAACGTATGGATTGCCACAACCGCCACACTGGAATCATGGGGCATTGTGAAGCAGATCCATTATGAGTGACAGAAAAACATTCTCCCAGAAAAACATTCTCCTAACCCGTTTGGTATCTCCACTGCAGGATAACTGACGTCATC
>SLLE01000080.1 GCA_007134225.1 Tindallia sp. | reverse complement strand
TCTTTTCGATCAACACGATGATTCGTGAACTAAATCACCCGTTTTTTATTCAGGATTTTCCTAAACCTATAATCATAGAGGAATGTCAGTTGAGGAGTTGCCTTAACTGGCGTTTTTTTATCCGATGACTACCACCGCTAAGACTCCCTCTTCTGCAAGAGGGAGATAAGCGGTGCTACGTCCCTGGATAACGCATTCTAACCTTCAGATGGAGTAAAAACTCCACCTGAAGCTAAAAATCCTGTTTATTTCGAAAAAAAATTCATAAAGAAGTATTTCTACTTTACACATGAGATTTATAAACACATTCAGCTGCTAACATGATAAACTTTGAGATCCTTTGTGGTCTAAATTGGACCAGCAACTAAGAAATAAAAAAGATGTGTTTGTTACGCTGGTAGTCAGTTGTATTACGTTAACCTCGAAGAAAAGGAGGCAATGATGAATCCGCATTTTCATCCTCAAGTAGTGTTGGTGGACGATGAGCCTTTGACAGTAAGAAGTTACTCGTTGATGCTTCAGGATTTTTTTCGGGTCGTTGCTTTTACTGACCCGCAAGAAGCGCTGTTGTACTTCGAAGCAGCAAAGCCGGAAGATATCCTATTGATCATCAGTGATGCCCGAATGCCAGATCTTTCTGGCACTGATTTATTGCATAAAGTTGCTCATATCCTGCCGGGGAGTCAGCGCATCATGGTATCTGCTGCACAGGATTTTGATGTGGTGAAGGCGGCGGTGAACAGAGGAAAAGTTCATTGTTTTCTCACCAAACCGCTGCATCCGATTCTTCTGATCAACGTTGCCATTGCAAGTGTTGAACAGGTGTTGGTGCGGCGAATCCGAGAACAGTCCCATTTTATCAATCAACTGAACAATATCGAAAGAAATAATTTGAGCCACATTCAGAAAGCACTTGAAGAAGTGGATTGTGTCGATTATGAAAAACATCCGGGTGTTCTTGTCGCGTACCAGGAATACTATCGATGTCTGCAAGCTTTCCGCAGTCAGCGGATCGACAGGCAGTGCCAGGAAACATTTTTTCACCCGCCCACAGTCAATGATCAGGTAGTCAATAGCATTCATTTGCGGGCGAATATGCTGCGGGCTGCGCTGCTTCTGGAAAAAGCAGAGCGCACGGAAGAAAATTTTCACGAACAAAAAGAATGGATGGCAGAGGCCGGTATTATCATAAAAGAGACAGCTCATCGCATGGCAGTAAAACAGCTGAATGGCATCATGCCCCTGATAGAGGATGCTTTTCCAGAGTTGGTTGCCTGGGGAATGGCCAAATCATTATTCTCTGACAGACAGACAGCACTCATTGAGACCTGTCAGAAGAAAATCAGGCAGACGTCTTGGAAAATAAAGACATTAGGGCCGCTGACCATAACGTATGAAGGGAACGTTATTGATGCGATAAGCTTGTTGAAGCAGAAGGAAAGCAAGCTGTTTACTTTTTTACTGAGCAGAGCAGGTAGGCGAACGCCGGTTGAAATACTGCTGGAAACCTTCTGGCCGGATAAAAGTGAAAAACAAGGACTTAACAGTCTGTATCAGATATTACACACTTTACGAAGAACCCTGGAACCGGATTTGGAACAACCGAAAGATTCTCGCTTGATTCGATATCAGGATCGCTACTGCTGGCTGGATGCTTCACAAGCATACATCGAAGATCTTGACCTGATGAAAGAAATGGATACCGCTCTGGATCAGTGGCGAACCGGCAAAACGGAAGCATTTCTTACCACCTGTCAGACGCTTGCCCAACTTTACCATAATCCTTATCTAAATGAATGGCAGTACGAAGACTGGATTATTGAGCGGCGGAATGAAATCAGGATGAAATGGCAAAAAGTCTTGTTTCATTATGTGAACGCATTAGTGAATCAGGACCGGTTTCAGGAAGCCCAGCTCATACTGGCAAGCGCCATACAGATTGGACTTGTTGAAGAAGAGATGGATCAACAGTTTTTATGGAAACATGGAAGAAAAACCTGAAGCATGCAAGCAACAGACGGTTAGCTGGCAATGAAAAAGGAAAAAGGAGAGAGATAATCTTGATTAAAGTCCTACATGTTCTTTCTGGAAGAGTTTCATTTTTGAACCATGAAGGAGAAAGTGCTTCTGTTGATGCGCTTTCCACAGCGCTGAAAAAGAAAAACGTGGATGTTCGTATCGTGATGCCCAAGTATCAGGAAATTCCTGAAACAATCAATAAGAAGATCAAGTGGCAGGAAAGGATCCATGTACCGATGAGATGGAGGAATCAGTATTATCAGTATTGTGGTGTGGAACACATGGTGCATGAGAATGTCCCTTTTTATTTTCTAAGCAATAAGTGGTATTTTAATCGGTCTGGTTTCTGTGGTTTTCAGGATGACGCAGAACGTTTTGCTTTTTTTAATAAAGCTGTGCTTGAAATGCTGCCATTCATCGATTTTCAGCCAGACGTGATTCACTGCCATGACTGGCAGACGGGGATGGTACCGGCACTTCATAAAATCATCTACCAGAATAATGCGTATTATCGTCACATGAAAACGGTCTTTACCATTCACGATCTAAAAGAACAGGGTTGTTTTCCTCCGAACGTGTTGCAGGAATACTTTGATCTTGGCGCAGAACATCTGACACCTGAAGGACTTGAATTCTATGGAAAAGTGAACTACCTGAAAGGTGGGATCAACTATTCTGATCAAATAACCACCGTCAGCCCTGACTATGCCCAAAAGATTCAGTCTCCAGATCATGGAGAAGGACTGGATGGTCTCCTGCGGCATCAGTGTCACAAGCTGAAGGGCGTGTTGAATGGTTTTGAGTGGGATCAATGTTCCGACACCTATTTGAAAATCTACAGAAACTTCCATCGGGAGGCTAATTTGTTACCATCAACAGCGAATTACAACACGTAAACAAAAACCATAGGAGGGTGCTGGATGATATCATGTTCATCAAGACACAATGTGCCATCAGAGACTTTTTGCCGACTCTCTGTTGAGTCTTTGAACATCAAAGAACTGTTGCTGATTTACCAAAAACAACGTAATCTGGATGCGCGCAAAGAACTGGTCAAACGCTATGTGCCTGCTGCTGAAATGCTGTCTGAAAAATATGTCAACAGAGAGGTTAAGTACGAGGATTTATATCGGGTGGCTTCGCAGGGTCTTATAAATGCAATTGATCGTTTTGATCCTGAACGGGGATTCGAGGTTCCTGGTTTTGTCATATCGATAATCATTGGCGAAATTAAAAAGTATGTAAGAGACACTGGGTGGTATGCCAGGGCACCACAACGGATCGAAGAATTATCTGAGAAAATGAATTCCTCTAAGACACTTCTCATGCAGGAATTGAACCGCGATCCCAAAATCAGTGATGTGGCAGCTCACCTGAACTGCACAGAAGAAGAAATCATCGAGGCGATGGAAGTCGACTGGAAGAAATCACCGACACCAGATGAACGATATATGTGCGAATTCATGAAATTCATACAATAAAAACATAGTAGAAAGCCTGAAAAAGCTTTTCTGTGAGGAGGTTTTCTTGCTTCGGTTAGGGTATCTTAATAATAAATCGTTAAAAGAAAAAATGAATATTTTTTGGCAGCTAGGAGGCGAGATGAATGGAACCAACGTCCGAATTACTCGAAAAAATGGAGAGAATGGCACGGATCGGCAGTTGGGAACTTGATTTTGCTAAAAATAAGGTAACCTGGTCAGATGAAGTCTATCGCATTTTCGGATTAACCAGCCAAACATTTTCACACACCGATGAAGGGTTTATGGAATGTATTCATCCAGATGACCGGGCGATGGTCCTTGAAATTTCAGCCTCTGCATTAGAACAAGACTTGGATCGTTACGAATACGATTACCGGATTGTTCGAAAGGATAACGATGAGGTGCGGTACGTTCATGAAATCTGTGAACATGTGCGTGATTCTGGCGGCACCATTATTGGATCTGCTGGCATCCTTCAGGATGTAACAGAACGAAAGAAACTGGAAATTAATTTGCGACGCAGCGAGGAGCGATTCCAGCGGCTGGCAAATGACATGCCTGCAATGGTCAAGGAGTATTTGCCGGACAGCACCTTAACCTATGTAAACCAATACTACTGTACCTATGTGGGGATGACGGAAGAGGAACTGATTGGTCGCCAGTTTTTAGAGCTGATCCCTGAACATATGCGCAAAAAAACCGTGAAGGCGTACCGGTCACTGACACCGGATAAACCGTTTACGGTCAATTCAGTCCAAAACTACAAAGATGGCAAACTCAGGTGGCGCCAGTGGCGGCATAGAGCTTTCTTTGATGAAAAGGGTGAAGCAATTCGATACCAGGCCATAGGTATTGACATTACGGAAATTA
>SLLE01000189.1 GCA_007134225.1 Tindallia sp. | reverse complement strand
GTATCCGTCTTCTTTCAGCTGAATCATGCTCATCAGGTCGTCCATTCCGACAAAGGCTTGCTTTGCAGTGTCACAGGCTTCAATGTTATAAATATGCCATGGCACGTTTCGACCTTCGTCGGGAGTAATGGTGGATTGAATGTCTGCACGGGTTAGCCTGGAGATTAATAGGTTTAATGTATGGGTTACGGTAGCTTCCCGTGTGGAAGATTCAATGTATTTGGTATTCATCTGGGCCCGCATTTTGTATTCTTTAAACAGCTGCCGTAAGGCTACTGCGTAAGGCAGGTCCAGTTTCATACAGGGTGCCGGAGGTGCTGTCGGCGGTACGGTGGAAAGACAAATATTCTCTTTTTTCATGCCTACCTTAACAGAATACATGGAGTTCAGCGCATGCTGCACCAGGAGTTCCGGCATGACTTTCCATGCTTCCCGGGCAGTGGCGTTGGCATTGTGTGCACCGTCAATCTGAGCGATGTCCGACCATACCATTAATTTTTTCGCTTCGGCAGCATCTACAAAGGAGCGGACCATGTTGATATTCCGGTACAATACGTTGTACTGCGGATCCTGATGAGCGCCATTAACGCCTTCTTCCGCAAACATAACAGAAATCTCCGGACCGGCAACACCACTGATATAGGAATGGTAATTCAGCGGACGGCCCACTTCTTCTTCAATAAGATCCAGGGCTTTACGCTGAGCCCTTACCTGCTTACGGGTAATGGGAATGCCTCCGATACCCGCCGGTGTTCCTTCGACCAATCCGTCAAAGTGACTCTGTCCGGCAGTCCGAATAACCATCAGGTGATCGGCACCATGCCAGGCCGCCATGCGCATACGGCGTATGTCATCTTCAAATCGCCCGGAAGCAATTTCAGTTGTAATGACACAATCCGGCTGCGGATCGATATCGCCAAAATATTTGGCAGAAGGAAGGGGAACGCTGTTTTCCAATGGTGTGGAACAATCCTGAAACGTGAAGGGTCCCATTTCCAGATCTTCTTTTTTCTGTCGCCAGGTCCATCCTCTTCTTTTTGGTGTGTACTTGTCTAAATCTTTCAGTAAATTTTCCATATCTAAATGCTCATTCGGTTTCAAATCCATTATTTCGCCTCCTTAAAGAGGGATACAGCTTCATCCCAAAGATTTCCTTCTGCTAACTGAAGGCCCGTTTCACGGATATCCATCTTTTTTTCTTTCGCCAGTTTGTAAACCACGTGGCCGGCGCCCTTGCCCATTAATCCACGATCAGCGACACCTTCCGCAATGGATTTGGCTTCAATGCTGGAAAAGCCCATCCGCAACAGAACTGATCGTTCAATGGAAGGCGATGTGTTTTTTTCTGCCAGATCAATCAACGGATCCACAATTTTTTCGGCCAGCTGCCAAAAACGGAGTTCCAGTTCTTCATCTGATAAATGCTGTAAATGCTCGCGTCGTTTTTGAAAATCGTCAGCGCGTTTCATCATTTCACCTCTCTTTTATTATTAATCGAGGCGGCTATAAGCCGCCTCAATTGTCATTGCCATTCTTATTATATCATTATTGGCGGTTAATTCCCAAGTTTTCCAATTGTTTCTCAACAAATTCACGGGATGCTTTGGTTTCGACCATTAAATACTGGATGTCTTCTTCCGTTATTATGTCAGCCTTAGATGCGGCATTTTTAATCAGAGACTTTCTTAGCTTTTCCATATCCACTTCCTGTGCTTTCAGCAAGGATAGGTCTTCCGGCAGAATAATGTTTTTACCCTTTTCTTCCTTGCGTGGATCACCAAAAAAGATTTCGATTCCGTTTTTCCGCGCAAAGGTCAGTTGTGCGTTAATGTGTTTACCAGCTCCCGTGTATTCTGTTTCCTGAACCAAAATGATCTCATCCTCGTTCATGTCCTGTGCCACACTAAAGGCTGCGGCCAAGGCAGTATTTCCGGCAGGTCCTCTTTCAAGGCCTTCCATTTGTGCCAACAATTCTGTCATCAGGAACACTTCACCCTGGTTGACCAAGACATATCGATCCATGTACCGAAGCGCTCTTGCAGCAGAACGTGGCACATCGGAACGATCCGGGTTGGTCGCAAAAGGCATGCCAAATCCTGTATGCCCCGTGGTGAAGGATTTACGGTTAAACTGTTCATCGCTGGCCATGTGGAGTCCTGTTAAATCCACACTGGCAGCAATGATTTTTGTGTTTTCCGCTCCTGCTTTTATCAATCCTCTTGCGGTGCCTGTCAGGTTTCCGCCGCCGGCATTGGTGCAGATCACTGCATCCGGATCACGCCCTTCGCGTTCACGGAATTGCATGGCAATTTCATAGCCAAGGGTTTCAACGCCGGCAATGCCAAAAGGTGTATACAGGGAAGCGTTAAAATAACCGGTTTCTTCCAGCAATTTCAAAAAAACGTAAAAGAGCTCCGGACCCACGGATGTCTGAATGACTTCCGCCCCATAGGCTTCGCATTTTCTTGCCTTTTCAATAATTTCCGGTTGCCCCACATACCGGCTGTCATAGCATTCCTGTACCACAATGCATTTGAGGCCGTGCATAGCCGCCTGGCTTGCCACGGCAGCACCATAGTTCCCGCTGGTAGCAGCAATGACACCTTTGTAGCCAAGTTTTTTCGCATGGTACACCGCATTGGCAGCACGGCGGGCTTTAAAGCTGCCGGAAGGATTGGAAGCTTCATCTTTAATAAAGATTCTGGCGCCCTTTCCTTTTGGTGCATATTTTCTAGCAAGTTCCGTCAGGTTCTTCATTTCCAGCAGCGGCGTATTTCCCACGCCTGTCTGCCCCTGAATTTCCTGCATTTCCGCCAGGGTATAACCAGTTTCCTTCATCATCCGCTCATAGTCAAATCCGATTCCTTCTGCTTCGAAGGTGGCATAATCAATGCCTACGGAGTCTTTCATGATTTGAGGTTTTCGACTCATGACAGCTTCATAGCTAAAGTCTTTACTCATGGTCTTCACCTCCCCATAAGGCTTTTCTTCCCATGATGCCGACTTGCAGCAACTCCGGTACAAAATCGCCAAAATCGTGCTTATAACTTGGTTCCACTTCCATGACCTGACCTTTTACAAGACGCCCGGTAATGGTTTTTACCGTTGCAATGTTGTTCATCTCTGCGTCATCCTGAAGAAAACCTTTTGCCCACATGATCAGCGGCACTTTTTTGGTATCTTCTGGGAGTTGAGGAGCCCGGTGTCCGGACTCCAATATGGTATCCTGAATTTTTACCCAAGTTCCCTTTTTAATCATAACGAATCCCTCCTACTTTTCCAGTAGATCTCTCATATCACCCATAATAGCTCTTGGAACGGGAAGATCGATCATTGTTTTCAGTCCCGCACGGCTGTTGATGACATGAGGAATCATGTTTACGGCCATGGCGATGGTTCCAATTCCTCCCGGAATTTCAGGCTGGATGGACATGTTGATATTAGGGTTTCCACGAATCCAGATGTAATCGCCTGTGTCCTGCCCTTCCAGATTCGGATGAATTTGCTGCGGATGCTCCATATCAATTTTAACCACGCCATTTTCCTCGCCGGTTGCACAATGACGGCAGCCAGCTACGTTTCCAGCTTCAACTTTTACATGTTCCGTTTCTCTTTCTAAGGTGCTGACGATCGGTTCTCTCGTCTGCTCAATTTTGTCGATTCTGAAGCCAAGACCGTCACCAACCATTTGTATGCTTTCCGGAAATCCAACATGACCAACCACGGAACCGTCTGCAACGCCTTTGTTGAAGGCTTCTTCTGTCAGGCCTACACCCTGGCCTTTCATGACCGTGCCGCCAAAGGGGGACAGATCGTTTACACGGGAGGCTTTGATAAAGTCAACATCTTCGCAGGTTCCTGTTAAGGCAGTTACCAGTAAGTCTAAAACAAAACCCGGGTTAATGCCGGTTCCAAGAATCGTGATGTCGTTTTCTTTGGCAAGTTTATCCATTTCTTCCGCCAGCTCTGGTTCCTGTGCTTTTGGATATGCCATTTCTTCTGCAATGGAAATAATATTGATGCCATTTTTAGCAACCAGCTTGATCTTATCCATGGTATCTTTCGTATGGGAGTCCGTAGCAATCAGAACAACGTCTGCACTCTTTTCCTTGACAATTGTTTCAATATCATCTGTGATATAGACTGGATCTCTGTCTCCGCGCTGAAGATCCAATACATCATAAAGATCTTTGCCCACATAGCTCGGGTTTCGTCGACATACCCCCACAATTTCCACACCACGCTTGTTCAACAGCATTTTCGCCATTCCGCTTCCCATGGCACCAAAACCCCAAATAATCACCTTAATGTTTTCCATAAAAAAACCCTCCTTATCATTTTTGTTGCTTATAAATAGATGCAACTTCCATGCCAAAAGGAGGGTC
>SLLE01000149.1 GCA_007134225.1 Tindallia sp. | reverse complement strand
ATACCACTATTGTAGCATATCCCACACCTGTTTGTATTGAACGACTTTGCATCTCGAAAAAACAACAGGCTTAGACTGGAGGCAAATTATGTAGACATAGAAATTTGATGCGAGGACATCTGCAGTAATCCTGGAAGCCCTGCAGGATTCAAACCTGAATGCATTTGCACGTGAAGTGGAGGATGTGCTGCGACAATCCATTGATCTGGCAGTGACCATGGAGCTTTCAGATGATACCTGGTTGACTCGATCGCTGATTCATCCCCTATGCAAAATCCTGAACTTTTTTAAGGTCTTCATTCGAACCAACAACGATCAGAATGTCTTCTTCCAAAATCAGTTCATCTGCCTCAGGCGACACATTTACCTCTTCGCCATGTTTAACAGCCAGGATACTGAGACCAAATCGGGCTCGTACATTGTTTTCTTTTAGGCTTTTGCCGCACCACTTCTGAGGCGCTACTATCTCCATAATGCTATAGTCTTTCGACAGTTCGATAAAGTCTAAAATATTTGTTGCTGTTAAATTATATGCCAGGCGAATCCCCATATCTCTTTCCGGGAAGATGACCCGGTCTGCTCCAATTTTCTTGAGTACTTTCGCATGCATTTCATCCTGGGCTTTTGCCACCACATACTTGACTCCCATTTCTTTGACCAGCAATGTGGCCATAATAGATGCTTTCAAATCACTTCCTATTCCTACAATCACCACATCAACATTGCGTATTCCCACTTCTTTTAGCGCATTGGCGTCATCTATATCAACGGTGGCTGCATGGGTAACATGGTCGGCAATGTTTCGGATGGCGCATTCGTCATCGTCTAACGCCAACACATCAAACCCACTCTTATGGAGCGTCTTTGCTACACTGCTTCCGAAACGACCGCATCCAATCACAGCGAATTGTTTCATTTTGTACACTTCCTTCCTGCGTTTTTTAACCTACAATCACTTTTTCTTCGGCATAACGGACTAAATCTCTGTAGTTGTGTTGTTTTCTGGCCAGGGCAAAGGCAACGGTAAGAATGCCTACTCGACCGGAATACATGACCAACACCAACAGCAGCCTGGATGCATCACTCAATTGCGGGGTAATCCCTGTGGAAAGCCCCACCGTCCCAAAAGCAGAAGTTACTTCAAAGAGAATTTGCATAAAAGCAAAGTTCGGTTCCATCACTGTCATGATCATGGTAATACCAATCACCAGGTTGACCGCGATAATTGCCACTGTCATGGCACGCTTGATAATATCTGCCGGTATGGTTTTGTTAAAAATCGTTACCCGGTCATTTCCACGGATGACCGATACTGCCATTAATAACACCACGCCAAAGGTAACGGTTTTGATGCCTCCGGCGGTGGACGCCGGTGAGCCGCCAATAAACATGAGAATAATGGTGAAAAACTGTGAGGCGTCTGTCAGACTGCCTGTGTCTATTGTATTAAATCCAGCGGTTCGGGGTGTGACGGACTGAAAAATGGAAGCCATCAGTTTTTGAGGACCATTAAGATTTCCCAGTGTCCCCGGATTGTTCCATTCTAAAAGCAAATAGATGACGGTTCCCACCAATAAAAGGCCAATGGATATAAGCAACACAATCCGGGTATGGAGGCTAAAATCTTTAGGTCTGGATGCGTTGTAGAGATCCAGCAATACCGTAAACCCAATACCACCGGTAAGAATCAGCGTAATGACTGTCAGGTTAACCAACGGATTGGTAACGTAGCCTGTCAGACTGCTTCCATTACCCATCAAATCGAAGCCGGCATTGCAAAAAGCCGATATTGCATGAAACACGGCATACCCAATTCCTGTTTTGAGGCCAAATTCCGGAACAAACTGAAATGCAAGAATCACAGCTCCCACAGCTTCAATACTGAAAGCGATAACAAGTAAATACAGAGTAAACCGAACCACTCCTGAGATTGTGTCCTGGCCAATCGCCTGCTGAATAATGAGTCGTTCTTTCAAGGATATTTTTCTTCCCAGCACCACCGCAAACAAAGTTGCCATGGTCATAAATCCCAGCCCGCCTATTTGAATCAGAATCGCAATAACGCTCTGACCAAAAACAGACCAATATGTACCTGTATCCACGACAACCAACCCCGTTACACAAACAGCGGAGGTTGCTGTAAATAATGCATCCACCCAGCCGACAGATCCCGTCTCTACCGAGGCCATTGGCGTATTCAACAGAAGGGTTCCAATAAAAATAACTGTTGCAAATCCACTGGTTAGAATTTGCGGTGGTGTCAATTGTTTTTTCCTGATTTTCTTTTTATTCAGTACCATCAGCATCAACCTTATTTTTTAATGTGACTTGCTTGGATCCATCTTGCAGACAGATTCCGGTTACTCCGTCAGATCAAAGTCATCGCTAAACCGGTACCCTACACCAACTTCTGTCAGAATATAACGGGGACTTGCTGTTTTTTCTTCGATCTTACGACGAAGGTTTGCCATGTACACCCGCACGTTTTGTGTGTCGGTAGACTCATAGCCCCATACGTGTTTCAGTATATAATTGTGTGTAAGCACTTTCCCACGGTTGTTAATTAGTAACAACAAAAGCTTGTATTCAATGGGAGTCAGGTGTATTTCCTGATCTGAAAGCGTCACTCTTCGTTTGTCATAATCCACCGTCAGTCTTCCGGCAGAAAAAGCAGTTTCATATTTTTCATGAGCGTATTTTAATAGATTTCGTTCCGCGACCCGAATGCGGGCCATCAATTCACCCATGTGAAACGGTTTTGTGATGTAATCATTAACGCCCATATCCAGTGCTTCGATTTTTTCTTTTTCCTGACCCCGAGCCGAGACAACCAGAATGGGTACTTCCGATTTTTTCCTCAGTTCACCGATCACCTCCAGACCATCCCGGTCCGGTAAACCCAGATCCAACAGAATAATATCCGGCTGGTGGGAAGAAAATAAAAAAAGTCCTTCCGTTGCACTTTTACCACTGACAACACGATATTTTTCCTTTTCCAGCGATACCGCAATAAAGTTTGAAATGTACTGGTCATCTTCAATGATTAATATCGTGCTTTTTTTATCCATGGTTTTCATCCTCACTTGAAAAATCTAAAGGCAGTGTAAATGCAAACACTGATCCTTTTGGCCGGTTGGGCTCCGCCCAGATATTTCCTCCATGCGCTTCCACTAAAGCCTTGCAGTTAGAGAGCCCCAGTCCGATACCCCTCTTTCCGTCAGTCACCTTGTTATCAACAGGCGTGAACTGCGAAAAAATTTTTTCATACTTATCATCGTCCAACCCATCTCCTGTATCTGCAATGCGAAATACGACTTCCTGATCTTTTTGAAATACCCTTAAGTCCAGAGACGCGTCCTCTGGCGTGTGAAGCACTGCGTTTTCCAGAAGGTTGGTCAACACCCGAACAATCAGTCGCCCATCCATGGGTGCCATAATGACATCCTCCGGCAAATGCACCGTGAATTTCCTTTTTCTGAGAAGTCTGACCAAGTGAGTGATGGCTTCGCTGACCACATCGTCAATCACTTCCTTCTCTTTTTCAATCACCAATCTGGACTCGTTTATGCGTGTCATATCCAAAATATTTTCAACAAGGTTGGTGAGCCAAACGATTTCTTCACTGATATCTTTTGCTAATTTTTGCCGCTCTGTATCTTTTAATTCTTCATAATGATCCGCCAGCAAACCTCCGGCGCCCAGCAAGGCTGTTAACGGGCTACGCAAGTCATGCGCCACTGTGCGAAGCAATGTGGACCTCAACCGTTCACTTTCCATGGTCAGCCTGGTTCGTTCCTGTTTTGCATATAGCAGTTCTTTATCAAGGGCAATTCCAAGCTGTGTGGCAATCGCCTGTATGATTAATTCCGTCTGTTCGTCAATGAGTTTCCCATCTGAATAAACGAATAATTTCCCTAAGATACCAGTGGCACTATCCAGCGTATAGACATGGTGCAGCTCTTTTCCATCGGTCTGTTCATTAGGGTAAGAATCACCATCCTCCAGTTGCAACATTCCGTAACACCCTGTATATTCCGAAAGATATCCTATCCCTCGCTGAATAATATTTTGTTTTCCAGTGATGGATAAAAAGCCGGAAACGATTTTATATAGAATCCTGGCTGTCCGTTCATTTTTGGCTGCCAGTTCTTTCTGTTGCTGAAGGCGTGAAGTAACAACGCCGGATACCATGGCTGTAACAAGAAAGAATAGTAAAAGAACAATATCATTCCGGTTATAAACAACAAAAGTAAATCTTGGTTCTGTAAAGAGAAAATTAAAAATCATGAGACTGGCAAAAGACGTAACGATTCCATATTGGTAGCTGTTCGTCAAGACGGTTGTAAAGAGAACGCCTAGTAAAAAAACCATAATGATACTTTCTTTTCCAACACCCACCCAACTGACAATAATAGAACAGCCAACT
>SLLE01000111.1 GCA_007134225.1 Tindallia sp. | reverse complement strand
AGCGCATGATCCGGAGTATCGTAGTAAACTGAGTCTAAAAGATGACACACCAAAGGCAGTTCAATTTTCGACAGATTTTTCAAGGTATCAACTAACGCCGGTCCATCTTCCGGATTAAGCAAGCCTAGCTTAAGCTCAACTTCCTGGAATGTTTCAGCCATTTGGAATCTCCTCCATACTGTTTTCTTATTCTATTGAATACCTCTATTGATCTCTAATAATCATAGCCATCACCCAATCTTGCAACTAAAAATTCTCACAATAAAGGCAAAGAGTAGTATCCTCTTTGCCTTTATTCGCATTCGTTCAGTCTCGTTGTTGCCCCAGATACACTTGGTGGCCAATAAACTCATTCTTCAGATCCTTCCAAAACTGATCTTTTAAAATTTCCGGGTAAATATCAATGGTTGTGTTCTGCAGCTCTTCCCGGCTGTAAAAACGACACTCCTGTATCAATTGCTTTTCCAGCTCCGGGTCATTTCCCGCCACCACTTTTTCATGTTTTTTCGCCAGCGCGCCTCTAAAAAACATACCCAGGTGATGCAATTGAGCATTATCACTTACATATTCACGAACATATAAAAGCTCTTCTGGTTGACAAGTCACACCACATTCCTCTTTCACTTCTCTAACCAAAGCTTCCAAAGCGTTTTCTCCCGCTTCAAGTCCACCACCCGGAGGCATTAACCAGGTTTCTTTCATTAGCGGATCATTGTGAAGTACCATTAATAATTCATCATGCTCGTTTAGAATAAGCGCTGATGCCCTCACTCGAAACAACATTTGAGGCTGCCACCTTCTCATCACATTCCTCCTGTTTCATCATAACAAAATTTAGCCATGACCCGAAGCAAGTCTTCCATCGACACTGGTTTGGACAGATATGCATCCATCCCATTTTTCATGCATTTTTCGAGGTCTTCTTCCAGTGCATACGCCGTAACAGCAACAATGGGAATATGAATGGATGTCATTTTTTCCTGCTGTCGAATTAATTCGGCTGTCTCGTAACCATTCATGACTGGCATCTGGATATCAAGGAAAACAAGATCATATTCATTTTTCATATACATTCTTAGCGCTTCAAGTCCATCTTTTGCAAATTCTGCATCAACACCCAACCGACAAAGGATTTTTTCCATAAAAGTTCTGCTCGTTGGATCGTCTTCAACAACCAGCACCAGAAGATTTTCCTGCGCAATGAGCATTTTCATTTCTTCTATAGATATTCCATCGGAATGAAATTCATCATTCACATCTCTGTTTATGGACATTGTTATCATACCTTCCAGTAATTATTCGACACTATTTTTGTGATTTTTGTATTTTCGCCCATGTATCTCTCAATGAAACAATACGATTAAATACCAGTTCATCATTATCGATTCCATCAATAGGATCCAAAGAAAAATACCCGTGTCTCATAAACTGAAACTGCTGTCCCGCATCATATGTTTTAAATCCGAACTCCACCAACGCACAATCCAATTCCTTCATGGAATGTGGATTTAATTCCACAACGATTTCACCGGTTTCTTCATTTTCCTTTTCAAGAAACAGATGATCATACAATCTTACCCTGGCTGGCACACTTTCCTTCTTAGATACCCAATGCAGCGTTCCTTTAACCTTTTTACCACTGCTGTCGCTTCCACTTTTTGTGTCAGGATCATAGCTGCAACGCAACTCCACCACGTCTCCGGTTTCCGAATCTTTTATCACTTCGTCACAACGAATGATGTACGCATATTTTAAACGCACTTCTTTCCCAGGCGCCAATCGAAAGAATTTTTTCGGTGGATCTTCCATAAAATCTTCTTTTTCAATGTATATCTCTCTGCTGAAGATCATCTCTCGGTGACCCATTTCCGGATTTTCCGGATTGTTCTCAGCCTTCAGGATTTCTGTTTCATCTTCTGGATAATTTGTAATCACAACCTTCAGCGGTTGAAGGACACCCATCATGCGAGGAGCTTTCAGTTTCAAATCTTCACGAATACAGTGCTCCAGCAAGGCAATGTCCACCACGCTATTGCTTTTAGCAACCCCAATTCGGTCGCAAAAGTCTCTGATAGACTCCGGCGTGTAGCCTTTCCTTCGCAGTCCGCAAATGGTGGGCATTCGTGGATCGTTCCATCCATCCACCGCTTCGTTTTCCACCAGCTCTCTCAGCTTTCTCTTGCTCATAACAGTATTAGTGAGGTTAAGCCGGGCAAATTCAATCTGTTGTGGATGAGGCTGAAAATCCAACGCATCCAATACCCAGTCATACAAAGGACGATGATCTTCGAACTCCAAGGTGCATATGGAGTGGGTAATCCCTTCGTAGGCGTCAGAAAGCGGATGTGCATAGTCATACATGGGATAAATACACCACTTATCACCGGTTCGGTGATGTTTCACTTTTGCGATTCGATAAAGAACGGGATCTCTCATGTTTATATTGGGAGAAGCCATATCGATTTTTGCTCTCAGGACACGGCTTCCGTCCGGAAATTCTCCGGATCGCATTCGCTGAAAAAGATCCAAGTTTTCCTCTACGGACCGATTGCGATAAGGACTTTCTTTTCCCGGTTCTTTCAATGTACCACGGGTTTCACGAATTTCTTCCCCGGACAAATCACAGACGAATGCTTTGCCTGCTTTAACAAGGTCGACGCCATACTCATACATTTTTTCAAAATAGTCTGATGCATAAAAAAGTCGATCTTCCCAGTCAAAACCCAGCCAACGAACATCTTCCTGGATCGATTCGACATACTCCACCTCTTCTTTTGATGGATTGGTGTCATCGAATCGCAGATTACATAGACCATCGTATTCTTTTGCCAAACCAAAGTTCAGGCAGATCGACTTAGCGTGACCGATATGAAGATAGCCATTCGGTTCTGGTGGAAAGCGCGTATGAACGCGACCATCATTCTTATTATTTTTAAGATCTTCATTAATGATATTTTTTATAAAATTGGACGATACGGAGCCTTGATTTTCGCTGGACATGCAGGTCCCTCCTCAACTATTGCCATTATTCTCATTTCTATATCCGCTAATTATATCATACCTGTTCATCTACTGTCATTGCATTGTGCTAAAAAAGGAGTTTTCGCTTCCCTGTTCTCTCTACGCAGAATCCATGTCATTATGATTGCAACAACAGCGCCCAGCAACCCAAAGATGAGCAATGCCTTTCGATGTCCTGGCATATACTCCCAAAATCCTTCTCTGAAATTGTTCCAAATTTGACTTCTGTCTTCCCTGGGAACCTGAAAACTTAAAGAACCGTCTTCTCCTCTCAATAATAAAGCGTTTTGCACCTGTTCCATAGGCGTTTCAGTTTTTCCTTCATAGATTACCCAGAAATGACTCAGGGAAAAGCTTAATTGATACGGAATCTCCCTGGCTTCAAAGTAAGAGACCAATACAACAAATCGACTTTTGCAGTCACCGGTTCCATTTTCCAGGGCTTCCTCCAACGTCGGAAAATACCAGGGAACTCCAAAGGTGACCCAGTCATATTGATAGGGTATTTTTTTCAGCACAAAGCGTTCCAATTCTTCCGCTTCCAAGGGAGCCTCATCCAAAAGATGCATAACACCGGCTGCATTTACCGGCGGACGGATGATTCGGTAAATGCTCTGTCCCAGTTTAAGTGGGTTGGGATACAACACAAGCAGCACCCAAATGAACGTAAGGATGATGATTTGGCGATATTTTATTCGTAACAGCCAGCATAAAATTCTTTTTTTCATTTTTTGACTATCTCCTTCAAAGCTTATGGCATTACGCCGCAAGCCTTACCATATCGCAACGCAGCCATCAGTTCTCGGCTCTGTTGCACCACATAACACGCCTTTTTCATTCCGCAAGATCATTTGGCCTCTTCCGAAACTTCCTCGCTCCCTTTGAATGGAAATATCATGTCCTCTTTCTACCAGCTGCTGAATCAATGTTTCCGGATAATTCTGCTCCACTTCGATCTTTTTTCCTCCCATCCATTGCCAGCGGGGCGCATCCAACGCTGCCTGCGGATTGAGATTAAAATCAATCACTTTCGTTAGCAACTGAAGATGCCCCTGGGGCTGCATAAAACCTCCCATAACACCGAAGGGTCCGATTGCCTGTCCATCCTTCGTTAAAAAACCGGGAATAATCGTATGGTAGGGTCGCTTTCCAGGAGCCAGGCAATTAGGGTGCCGGGGATCCAGCGAAAAATTATGCCCCCGGTTATGGAGAGCAATGCCTGTTTCCGGCACAACTACTCCCGATCCAAATCCCATGCGATTAATTTCCTTCTGGATTGGATGTACTCTTCTGAAAGCATATCCCCTACGGATCGTTCCATGTGGTCCGGATCCGCGATATGTGCTTTTCCATCAACAAAAGCCAGCTTTAGTGCTTCTATGATTTGATGTACTGTCTCTTCGTT
>SLLE01000030.1 GCA_007134225.1 Tindallia sp. | reverse complement strand
GCGGAGGAATACCAGGCAACGGAAATGGTGGTAGGCATTCCCCGAAACATGAACGGAACCTATGGCCCTCAGTCAGAGAAAGTCAAAACCTTTATCAACCAGATTCAGGAATCCATGAAAGTGGAAATCATTGAATGGGATGAACGGCTTTCCACCAAAATGGCAGAACGAAGCCTCATTGAAGGCGACATGCGCCGGGATAAACGAAAAAAAGTCATCGATACCGTCGCAGCCGTGTGTATCCTTCAGGGATACCTGGATTATCAGCAACACCATCAAGAATAAAAACCTGAGAGGAGTTTTATCTGTGGAAGAAAATGAAAATGTAGTAACCCTTGTAGACGAAGAAGGTCAGGAGCAAGACTTTGAAATCATCATGACCATGGAATTGGGCGAGCAGGAATATGCCATTCTCCTGCCAATGGATGCAGAAGAAGATGACGAAGCCTATATTTTCCGTATGGAAGCGACAGAGGGCGACGAAGTTGTTCTTATAGCTGTGGAAGACGATGAAGAATTCGATCAGGTGGCAGCCGCCTACGAAGCCATGATGGACGAAATGGATGGCGAGGAACACTAAAAAGCTGTGGGGACGCTCCGTCCCCACAGTGACTCCCTAATATTTTGACATAATCCTGAAAACACGGTATAATCAGGTGAGAGCATTTTGAAAAAGATTCTTAAATGAGAAAACACGCATAAGAAGGTGACTAAGTGGACAATTCAAACGAATTAAAAGGGTTATTAAAAGAAAAAGGATATAAACTGACCCCACAGCGCAGGGCAGTTTTAAATATTATCATGGAAAATCCAGGAAAGCATCTGACGACGGAAGAAATCTACGACTTGGTGAAGGTTCAATGCCCGGACATAGGATTGGCGACAGTGTACCGGACACTGCAAATCCTGAATGAAATGGACCTGATTCTAAAGATTAATCTTGACGACGGATGCAGTCGATACGAGTATAACATACACCAGGACGACCATGAGCACCATCATTTGATCTGCAGCGGTTGCGGTAAAATCCTGGAAGTCAACGATGACTTGCTGGATAGCATTGAGCGACAGATTGAAAAAGATTTTGATTTCGTTATCACAGACCACAAAGTAAAATTTTTCGGATTATGCTCCAAATGCAGGTAGTCCAGAAACAAAGGACTACCTCTCTTTACGTATGAAGAAGAATTGAAAAATTTAAAGGAGTGAATTTATTGGCAAAGAACCAATCAAAAATTAAAATAATCCCCTTGGGTGGATTGAAGGAAATAGGTAAGAATCTGACGGTAGTCGAATACAAGAATGAAATTCTGATTATCGACTGTGGATTAAGTTTTCCTGACGACGAAATGCTGGGAATCGACATTGTCCTCCCGGACATTACCTATTTGGAAAAAAACAAGGACAGGATCAAAGGGGTTGTGCTGACCCACGGTCATGAAGACCATATTGGCGCCCTGCCCTATCTGTTAAAGAAAATAAACGTACCGATCTACGGAACCCGGCTGACACTGGGACTGCTGGAGTCAAAACTGAAGGAGCATAGACTGGATAATAAGGTCCATCTGCAGCGCGTCAAAGCAGGGGACACCTTCCAGCTGGGCGTTTTCAAGGTGGAATATATCCGATCCAGCCACAGCATTCCGGATGCCTGTGCGATTGCGATCCATACCGCCGAAGGCGTGATCCTTCATACCGGTGATTTCCGGATAGATTATTCCACGGTGGACGGCGAAATGATCGACCTGCATCGATTAGGAGAACTGGGTCATAAAGGCGTTCTGTTGATGCTGGCAGACAGTACCAACGCAGAACGTCCAGGTACCACCATGTCCGAAAGCAAAATTGGCATCGCGCTGGAAAACGCCTTTATGAATACCAAAAGCCGGATTATTGTGGCGACCTTTGCCTCTCATATTCATCGATTGCAGCAAGTCATCAACACGGCAGAGAAATTTAACCGTAAAATTGTTATCTCCGGGCGCAGCATGGTGAATGTATTTGAAGTAGGCGCAGAACTGGGCGCATTGCACGTCCCGAAAGATATTTTAATTGATATCCGGGATATGGACGACTACCGGGACGACCAGCTCCTGCTGTTGACTACCGGCAGCCAGGGAGAGCCAATGGCGGCACTGTCCCGCATGGCTTCCAGCGATCATCGAAAACTGGACATCAAAAAAGATGATCTGGTGATTTTCTCCGCCTCACCCATTCCGGGCAATGAAAAAATGGTGAGTCGAGTCATCAACCAGCTCTTTGAAAAAGGCGCTAACGTGATTTACGATCCTCTGGCGGAAGTGCATACCTCCGGTCATGCCTGCCAGGAAGAACTGAAGCTGATGCATAAGCTGGTCAAACCAAAATATTTTATCCCGGTGCACGGTGAATACCGTCACTTAAAGCAGCATGGAAATTTGGCGGTTGGCATGGGAATGCCGGAAGAAAACATCTTCACCATGGAAAACGGCCAGGTATTGGAAATGAACCACAAAACCGCTAAAATAACCGGCAAGGTACAAGCCGGACCCGTACTGGTGGATGGACTGGGCGTCGGCGATGTGGGAAGCATCGTGCTTCGTGACCGTAAACACCTGGCGGAAGACGGCCTGATGGTGGTCGTAATTACCATCAATAAAAAAGAAGCAAAAGTCGTCGCAGGACCAGACATTATTTCCCGTGGATTTGTCTACGTCCGGGAATCCGAAGACCTGCTGGACGAAGCCAGAGAAGAAGTGCAAAAATCCCTGGATCAATGCGAACAAAAAGGCGTTCGGGAATGGTCTCAATTGAAAAACGCCATCCGTGACAGCCTGAAAGATTTTCTCTATCACAAAACACAGCGAAGACCCATGATTCTGCCGATTATCATGGAAGTATAATGGCACGGCGAGGACGGACGTCCCCTAGTGCCGTCAGTGGTTAGTGGTTAGGGATTAGGGGTTAGGGGTTAGTTGGCTAGTTGGAAAGCCTGCAACCTTTAGGTTGTTGGTCAGTTGGAAAGTGGAAAGGAAAAGCTAGGCGCAGTTGGGCCGTGAGGTTTTGTGCTCCACGAACTTTGGGGCACAGGAGCTCCGTCCCCACTGTGACTTGACCTGCCCCCCTCTGTGACCTTAATATACCTTAAATAATGACGTTTGGATGATGCCCTTATGCTGAAAAAACCAATCAAAGGAATGATCGACCCGACGGGTACCATTACCCGGGAATACGTGGAAGATTATATCCGTGAGATCCTTCGGGAAGAAGAAGGCATCATAAAAAAACTGATGCAGGAAGCCGAAGAACGGCATATCCCTGTCATTGAGCCGGAAGTGGCGGCCCTGCTGAAAAACATCATTAAAATGTCCGGCACCAAAACCATTCTGGAAGTGGGCACGGCCATTGGTTATTCAGCCATTCTCTTTGCCACGGCTGCCGGAGAAGGCGCAAAAGTGGTGACCATCGAACGGAACCCGGACTATACGGAAGAAGCCCTTCAAAACATACGGGAAGCAGGCATGGAGGACACGATCAAAGTCCTTCATGGCGATGCCCTGGAGGTGCTTCCCTGTTTGGAAGAACCCTTTGACATGATTTTTCTGGACGGAGCCAAGGGGCATTACGGCGAAATGCTGGAACGAAGCATTCAGCTGTTAAACCCCGGCGGTCTCCTCATTTCCGACAACATACTATTTCGGGGCATGGTAGCCAGCGACGATCTGATCAGACGCCGCAAAAAAACCATTGTGATCCGCATGCGAGAATATTTAAAAGCCATCACCAGCCATCCTCAGCTGGAAACCAGCATTTTGCCCGTGGGAGACGGCCTGGCCATCAGCTTAAAGACTCAGGAGGAACCGGTATGAACAAAATTGAATTATTAGCCCCGGCCGGCGATCTGGAAAGGCTGAAAATGGCTATTCTATATGGCGCCGATGCCGTATATATTGGCGGACAGGTCTTTGGATTAAGAGCTGCCGCCAAAAATTTTTCCCTGGAAGAAATGGCGGCAGGCGTCGCCTTTGCCCACCAGCATAACGCTTCCGTATACCTGACCCTGAACATTATTCCCCACAACGAAGACATGGAAAGCCTGCCGGAGTATCTGGAGTCTCTGAAGACCATTCCCCTGGACGGCGTCATCGTTTCCGATCCGGGAACCTTTGACCTGGTGCAGCAATACGCACCCCAGTTTCCCATCCACATCAGCACCCAGGCCAACAGTACCAATACTCACACCGTTAACTTCTGGCACCGACTGGGTGCCAAGCGGGTGGTCATGGCAAGGGAACTGAGCCTGAAGGAAATCAAGAAAATTCACGACGGAAAACCGGAAGAGTTGGAGCTGGAAGGCTTTATCCACGGCGCCATGTGCATCTCCTATTCTGGACGCTGCCTGCTCAGCAACTACATGATCGGACGGGATGCCAACCGGGGCGGATGCGCTCACCCCTGCCGCTGGAAATATTCCATCGTGGAGGAACAGCGCCCCGGCGAATACATGCCGGTGTATGAAGACGAAACCGGTACCTAT
>SLLE01000176.1 GCA_007134225.1 Tindallia sp. | reverse complement strand
TAGGATTACGCAGTTCCAAGTCTCTGGCTGACTTTTTAGGTTTCTATTTGAGTTTGATAAAGGGCGATGTTATTATGGTTGGGCACGGCATCAGCGATATTTATGAACAGATGCTGCGTATTTCCGAGAAAGATCTACTCATCACCTTGAGTTTTCCACGTTATTCCAGCCGAAGCATCGAAGTAACTAAATATGCCAAAGAACAAAGAGCCAAAATTGTCGCCATCACCGATAGTGAAATATCACCTATTGCCACTATGGCAGACGAATATCTGACAGCTAAGAGCAATATGGCTTCTTTCGTCGATTCACTGGTAGCCCCCCTAAGCCTTTTGAACGCATTGATCGTAGCCATAGGTATGCGTGAAAAGAGCGATATAAAAGAGCACTTTAATAAGCTTGAAACTATTTGGGAAAAATACAGGATTTATGATGGCGACTATTAATAGCCCATTTCAAACAATGAAACGCGGTGTAAACACCGCGTTTTTAATTGAACCTTGAGATTTTAAGCGTGATACGGTATAATTGTATAGCGTGCATATGGAATAATTCTGTCAAAACAGGAGCTGAAGTGGTTGAAAGTAATTCTTGCAAAGCATTCAGGGTTTTGCTTCGGCGTACAAAAAGCCATCGAAAAAGCCTTTGAAGAAATGGATTATGCCAAAAAGCAAAATCAGGATATTTATTCACTCGGACCTTTGATTCACAATAAGCAAGTGGTGGATGATCTTCAGGAAAGAGGATTAATTTTATCCGATACCATTAACGAAATCCAGAGCGGATCTATTATTATCCGTTCTCATGGTGTTCCCAAACAGATTTATAAAGATATCAAAAGCAAGGGCTTGCAGTTAATCGATACGACCTGTCCATTTGTGAAACGAATACAGAAAATTGTTGATCAATACCATCGCGATGATTATACGATTGTCATTGTCGGCAGCGCCACACACCCGGAAGTAATTGGTATTAACGGATGGTGCAGCCACGAAGGCTACGTTATACAAAGCCCGGAAGATATTCATCGAATCCCTTCCAACAAGCCGCTCTGCATCGTATCACAAACTACTATGCCTATTCCATTATTTGAAAATGTCGTGGCGGCGCTAAAAGAACAACATCCTAACATAAAAGTGTTTAATACCATTTGCCTGGCAACACAGGACAGACAGGAAGCAGCTCTGGAGCTATCTCAGGAAGTGGATGCCATGATTGTCATCGGTGGTAGGCATAGCTCCAATACTCAAAAATTAGTGGAACTGTGCAGACGAATTTTGCCACTGAACACCTATGCTATCGAGCAGTCCAGCGATCTGGATCAATATGATCTCAGTCATTATGAAACTGTTGGTATTACTGCCGGTGCCTCAACACCAAACTACATCATTGAAAAGGTTATTGAAAAAATGGATAAAACCTACCGAAAAGTCAGACAGATAGCTATTGATGGGCCAGCAGGTGCTGGGAAAAGCACGATTGCCAGAATGCTGGCAAAAAAAATGAATTTTTTATACATTGATACAGGCGCTATGTACCGTGCAATCACTTTAAAAGTATTAAAAAACCATGTCAATATCTTTGATCAACAGGAGATGCACGTTCTTTTGACGCAGACGGAACTCGACCTTAAAGATGGTCAAATACTTCTTGATGGACAAAGCATTAGCGATGAAATAAGAACCGGAGACGTAACAGAAAATGTATCGAAATTGGCCGCGATGAAAGAAGTGCGAACCTGGTTAGTGGAAATACAGCAAAGAATTGCTTCAGAGAACCATGTTGTGATGGATGGAAGGGATATTGGAACCGTTGTTCTTCCAAATGCAGATTTAAAAATTTTTTTAACAGCTTCCGTAGAAGAAAGAGCAAGAAGAAGATACCTTGAAATAAAAGAAAAATATCAGAATGAAGTTGATTTTGATGAAATCAAGCGGACCATCCAAAATCGGGATTTTGAAGATGAGAATCGAGAGATTGACCCATTGATTCCTGCTGCGGATTCCGTTCACATAGATACAACACAACTATCCATAGAGGAAGTGGTTCAAAAAATCCAATTATTATTTGATAAGAACACCCATCAAGCGCATGCTTGAAATTTTTCTTGAAATTATTTAAAATTTTCCCCAAAAAAGAAGGAATTTAAAAAGTTATGTAGAAATAGTGTTGGTAGTTAGAAAGGTATGCACTTATACAAGCATTATTGCGTCACCTTTTTATGAAATTTATTCACATGGGAGGTTATTGAATGAGTAACAATAACGATCAATCAAACGAAATGAACGACATGATGGAAGAAATTGAAAAGTCGATGGTGCGGCTTCACAGCGGTGATATCGTCAAAGGCCACGTCATTAATGTGACCCAGAATGAGGTCATTGTGAACCTGGGTTATAAATCAGATGGAATTATACCACGAGAAGAGTTTCCCTCTGAAATGGCTGATGACTTGTCAGCACATTTCACTACGGGCGATGAGATAGAGGTTTTCGTTCAGCAAGTCGATGATGGAGATGGCAATGTATTACTATCGAAAAAGAAAGTTGACGCCATGAACGAATGGGTTGAACTGAATGACGCCCTCGAAAAAGATGAAATGATAACTGTGACACTGAAGGAAGTTGTTCGAGGTGGAATGATCGCCTATTTCAAGAATGTTAAATGCTTTATTCCAGCAAGTCAATTATCAGACCGATATGTAGATGATTTAAGCGTTTTTGTCGGTGAAACTGTTAATGCCCGCATCCTGGAAATGGACCGACGCAGAAGCAAGGTGATTTTATCCAGAAAAGCAGTATTGCAGGAAGAAAAAGAGCTAAAGAAAAAAGAGTTGCTTAAGACCCTTCAAAAAGGTCAGATCGTAGATGGTCAAGTGAAGCAAATCACAAATTTTGGAGCCTTTGTAGATATTGGCGGCATCGATGGTCTAATTCACATATCTGAACTTTCTTGGGGACGTGTAAAACATCCCTCCGATGTGTTAAGCATTGGAGAGCAAGTGAAGGTAGAAGTCCTTGATTTTGAAGAATCAAGTGAGAGGATCTCACTGAGCTTGAAATCCACCCAACCAGAGCCGTGGAAAGTAGCCGGAGAAACCTACGAGGTGGGCCAGATCATCGAAGGAGAAGTTGTTCGATTGGTAGACTTCGGCGCATTTATCGAAATCGAGCCAGGCCTTGACGGTCTTGTGCATATTTCACAAATCAGCGAAGAGCATGTGGCAAAACCATCAGATGTATTGCAAAAAGGCCAAAAAGTGATGGTTAAAATCCTCGATATCAACACAGAAGACCAGCGAATGAGCCTTAGCATGTCTGCCATCGAAAAAGATAAGAAGGCGACGGAAGAAAAGCAGGAAGTCGAAACTGCAGAAGAAGCTGTTCAGGAAGAACAAGCCGTAACCATCGGAGAAGCGTTAGGGCATGTGAAAACTGAGGAATTTCAGGAAACTGAAGAAGCCGTTGAAGAGACGGCTGAAGAAACAGAAGAAGAGACAGAAGAAGAAACAGAAGAAGAAACAGAAGAAGAAACAGAAGAAGAAACAGAAGAAGAAACAGAAGAAGAGACAGAAGAAGAAACAGAAGAAGAGACAGAAGAAGAAACAGAAGAAGAGACAGAAGAAGAGACAGAAGAAGAGACAGAAGAAGAGACAGAAGAAGAAACTAAAGAACAAAAATAACATAGAAATTAATAGCCAGGAGTCAATTGCAAAATAAACCAACAGCCACAATCTGTGGCTGTTTTTTATGGAAAGCTTTTTTTCAACCACAAAATAAGGTACAATGGTGAAAGATATCGAAAGAATGGATAGGTGAGCGAGCATTGAACCAAACTACGAAAAGAATCCATCAGAAACCCTTGCAATATAATGTACAAACATTTGGATGCCAGATGAACTTTCATGATTCGGAAAAACTATCGGCTATGCTTCAGCAAATGGGGTATTTGGAGACGGAAAACAAGGCTGATGCAGAACTTATCATCATTAACACCTGCTGCGTCCGTGAAAACGCAGAATTAAAAGTATATGGCAATTTGGGTGAGTTGAAGCGAATGAAACAAAAGAATCCGGATTTACTGCTGGCCATTTGTGGTTGCATGATGCAACAAAAACACGTGGTGGAAAAAATTCAAAAATCGTATCCTTTTGTTGATCTGGTTTTCGGCACCCATAATTTACATCGATTCCCTGAACTTCTGAACAATGCGTATCAAATGGAAGGCTTGCTGGTAGAAGTCTGGGATCATGAAGAAGACATCCAGGAAGACCTGCCTGTGCAGCGTAAGTTTTCCACCAAAGCCTTTGTTAATATTATGTATGGCTGTAATAATTTTTGTTCCTATTGCATTGTTCCTTATACCAGAGGAAGGGAACGAAGCCGGGAACCGGAGAAAATTTTAGAAGAAGTTAAGGAATTAGCCCAAGCCGGGACATTGGAAGTTACCTTGTTGGGCCAGAATGTTAATTCCTATGGAAAAACCCTGGAAGAAACCATGGATTTTGCCGACTTGCTAAATCAAATCAATGAGATACCGGGTCTTCAGCGAATCCGCTTTATGACCTCACATCCCGCAGATTTCTCAGAAAAACTGATGAATGCCATGGCTAACCTCCAGAAAGTTTCACCGCATATTCATTTGCCGGTGCAAGCCGGCAGTAACCGCATTTTAAAAGATATGAACCGAAAATACAGCCGGGAGCAATACCTGGAGAAAATATCCCTGCTTAAATCAAAGATTTCAGGCATTGCCATTTCAACAGATATCATTGTTGGTTTTCCTGGTGAAACAGAAGAAGACTTCCAGGATACCTTGGATCTGATTCGTCAGGTGGAATACGACTCTGCATTTACGTTTCTTTACTCCATTCGAACCGGAACGCCTGCAGCAAACATGGAAAAGCAGGTGCCGGAGAGAGATAAAATGAACCGATTTAACCGATTAGTGGACCTGATAAACGAAATTGGACTAAAGAAGAATTTGGATCTCATTGGTACAACCGTACCAGTACTGGTAGAAGGCGTGAGTAAAAATAACCCGAATCGTTTAACCGGCCGAACAGACACGCATAAACTGGTAAACTTCGATGGACAGGAATCTCATATCGGAACCATTGTGCCGGTAACTATTACGGAAGCAAAAACCTTTTCGTTGCTTGGTACCCTTCATAAGTAAATACAGGAAATTAAGGAGCGATTTTTTTCTATGGCAAAATTAACGCCAATGATGGAACAGTTTTTTGATATTAAGAGCCAATACCAGGATGCCCTGCTTTTTTTTCGCCTGGGCGACTTTTATGAGCTTTTTTTTGATGATGCACTGACAGCTTCCCGGGAACTGGAAATCACCCTGACAGGACGCAACTGTGGTCAGGAAGAACGGGCTCCCATGTGTGGAGTGCCTCATCATTCCGCACAGAATTATATTGACAGACTGATAAAGAAAGGCTATAAGGTTGCAATCTGCGAACAGGTTGAGGATCCTGATACAGCACAGGGAATCGTCCGTCGGGAAGTGATCCGGGTGGTGACGCCAGGAACTGCTTACGACAGCCAATTGCTCGAGGAAAAAAATAATCATTATCTTTTATCCATTTATTGCCAAAAGGGTGGATGGGGCATTGCGTATGCAGATTTATCCACCGGAGAAATGCTATGCACACAGAGCAGAAACGAAGATGATTTCCTAACACTAATGAGCGAGGCAAATAAAATTCACCCGGGAGAAATTATCTATGGTGCCCAAGGTGAATCTGAAAACAGAAAGCTAAAAAACTGGCTTCAAACGACTCCCTACTTTGTCACGTCATCCAATGATTATTCCATCGATTTGGATCAGGGTTTCGAAATGCTTCAACAACACTTTGCGAAACACCAGACCCAGGATTTTTCCCTGAATAAGGACCACCTGTCTTTACCAGCCCTCATTCAACTATTTTCTTATCTGCAGGACACTCAAAAGAGAAATTTGGATCATATCACCGGTTTGACCCATTATCGACTAAATGACCGAATGATGTTGGATCACCATACCCGCAAAAATCTTGAATTAACCGAAACCTTACAGGAACACGAAAAAAAAGGTTCATTGCTGGGCATATTAGATAAAACCAAAACAGCTATGGGCGGAAGATTGCTTCGAAGATGGATCGAGGAACCGTTAACAGATGCTAACGCCATTGAAGATCGGCTGGATGCGGTGACACTTTTTGTTTACCATCCTCTCCTTCGAAAAGATTTACGGCGTCTTCTGCGTCATGTATACGATATTGAACGCCTTATTGGAAAAATCGGGCTGCAATCTGCCGGACCGAGGGATTTGTTGAGCCTGAAGCAAACACTTCAACAGGTTGATCACATGAAATCCTTGTTGCAAGACGAAAACCAACCAAGCCTTATCAGTAAATGGACCTCTATGCTGGATCCACATCCAGCGTTAATTGATCTGTTGGAAAATTCCATTATTGAAGAACCTCCTCTTACACTGAAAGATGGTGGTGTGATCAAAGAAGGCTTTGATGAAGAAATAGACGAACTAAAAACAGCAGCCCGGGAAGGAAAACAATGGATAGCTGATTATGAAAAAACTGAACGGGGAAGAACTGGCATCAAAACTTTAAAAACAGGGTACAACAGGGTTTTTGGCTATTATATCGAAGTGTCGAAGTCCTATATGAACGCAGTGCCAGAGGATTATCAGCGGAAACAAACCCTGGCGAACTGTGAAAGATATATTACAGATCCCCTTAAAGAACTGGAGGCCAAAATTCTTGGAGCGGAAGAACGCTCACAGATCCTGGAAGCACAGGCCTTTAAGGATATACGAGAAGCCCTTGGCCATCATATTTTCACCTTGCAGCAAAGCGCTAAGGCCGTTGCCGGTTTGGATGTTATGGCAGGCTTGGCCGAAGTGGCTTTCCAAAATCAATATACGCGACCAGCTTTAGCAAAAGAACCGATCATAGAAATTCAAAATGGAAGACATCCTGTAGTGGAAAGAACACTGGATCAGGAATTCTTTGTTCCCAACCACACATCCATGAATACGGCAGACCAAAAGATCCAAATTATAACCGGCCCTAACATGGCTGGAAAATCCACCTATATGCGACAGGTAGCCCTCATCGTTCTGATGGCACAGATCGGTTCCTATGTACCTGCTGACAAAATAACACTGGGCGTAGTGGATCGCATCTTTACCCGAATCGGAGCCAGCGATGACCTGTCCCAGGGACGAAGTACCTTCATGATGGAAATGAGCGAGGTCTCAGCCATTCTTAAAGAGGCATCCTCCGAAAGTCTCATCATTCTCGACGAAGTGGGCCGCGGTACCAGCACCTATGATGGATTGAGTATTGCCTGGTCTGTTGTCAAACACATTCATCATCATATTAATGCTAAAACCCTCTTTTCCACTCATTATCATGAACTGACTGAGCTGGCAGAATTATTGCCTGGAATTTGTAACTATAGGGTAACTATCAAAGAAGATGGACATGACATCATTTTTCTTCGCAAAGTGACTGCCGGTACCAGCGATAAAAGCTATGGCATTCAGGTTGCACGACTTGCAGGATTGCCGGAGTCCCTGCTGAGTGAAGCAAAGGAAGTCCTTGAACAGTTAGAATGTGGCAGAGACATCATCCACCAACCTATTCCTCTATTGGAACGAAAAAAGGAAAAAGAGAGCATGGAGATGCACGAAAAATCTTTTGAAGATCCAAACCATCACGACAAAGAAGAGATTCTTCGAAAACTGATAGGCACAGATGTCATGCAAATGTCGCCCTTGGAAGCGATTAATTATTTATATGAACTGCAGCAGGAAGCTAAAAAGACACAACACGAAAAGCCTTTGGCATCTAAACGACCAAAAACCGGGGAGATTGGTAAGCGATGAAGATCAACCATAAAATATATCATCTTGACCAACAGGTCGTTAATCAAATTGCAGCTGGCGAAGTCATCGAAGCACCCCATTCAGCCGTTAAAGAGCTGGTAGAAAATGCCATTGATGCCCAGGCTACTGAGATTCGTGTGGAAATTACCAAAGGTGGAAAACGATTCATTAAAGTAACAGATAACGGAGCCGGAATTAATGCAGAAGAACTGGAAACCGCCTTTCTTCCTCATACGACATCCAAACTTCGAAAACTGGAAGATCTGGAGCATATCGCGTCCCTTGGCTTTCGTGGAGAAGCGTTGGCCAGCATTTCTTCCGTATCGAGAGTAGAAGTTTATACAAGAACGGCGGATGCCGCCCACGGAACTTATGCTGTCTTTGAAAACAGTCGAATGCAGTCTCAAAAGCCGGTCGGGTGTCCGGAAGGTACCAGTATTCTGATTCATGATCTTTTTTCCAACACACCGGCACGATTAAAATATTTGAAGAGTGACGGGGCTGAATCCAGTCGAATTACGGAATTAATGACTCGGATGGCTCTCAGTAAAACAGACATCGCCTTTCAGTATGTTAACAATAATAATATTATGTTAACTACTTTGGGCGACCATTCCATCGTTACCGCTGTTGAATCAATTTTTCCACGAGAATTAGCTTCAGCGATGATCCAGGGCGAAGAAGAAAAGGTTCCTTCTTCTGATCAATCAATATCGGTATCCGGACTAATTGGACAATCTCACATGACCCGGGGCAATCGATCCTATCAAATCTTTTTCGTCAATAACCGTCTGGTTCGCAGTTCTTTTCTGTCAGCGGCTTTTGAAGGTGCCTATGGCGAATCACTGATGGTTCGGCGACACCCTGTCGGCATTCTCTACTTAAACCTTTCGCCTTCTTTGGTGGATGTTAACGTTCATCCTTCCAAAACCACTGTAAAATTTATGGATGAAGAATTGATTGGAGAGGTCCTTAAAAGATTTGTTGCTAAAAATTTACGCCATTATGCCACATTTGCTTCCACAAAAATTCTTCCATCTACTTCTGAATCATCCTTACAAAAACAGAATTCTGTCGATCATCAAACACCTAAGAATAACGAATCACTAGGGCAGCCTATGAAAACGGTAGAAGAAGTGAGCAACGACAAAACTTCGAAGTATTATGATCTAAGCAACAGAGCGATTCCTCCCACTGTTCAGGAAAATTTATATGAATTACCAGAGACAGAGGAGAAAAATCATTCTGATAAACAATCTTACTTTATTCAACAGGTTATTAGGAATAAGGCTTATCGTTTTGCCGGTCAGATTTTCAATACATACCTCCTGCTGGAGTCTGATGAATCCATCTATTATATTGATCAGCATGCTGCACATGAGCGAGTTGTGTATGAATCCATGATGAAAGCCTATCAACAAGAGTCGGTATCCGTTCAGCAATTAATGGATGGCCAAATTCTTCAACTGAGCGCTGAAGAAGCAGAAGTAGTCTCTCTTTATGAAAACCAGCTCTTCAAAATAGGAATTGAAATTCAAAAATACGGTACCCTTTCTTATCGACTGATGGGCGTCCCCTATGAAATGGGAACGCCTGTGGGAATAGAATGGATCCTGGATTTAATTGATGATTTAAAGGAAAGTTACCGGAATAAACGGACAGTTCCTACTGAGAAAATCATTAGAACCGCCTGCCGTTATTCGATCATGGCAAGGGATTCCCTTTCTTACAGTGAGATTAATTCGCTGCTGGAGCAGCTTGGAGAGTTGACGCCTCCGCTGACCTGTCCTCATGGCCGCCCCATCATCGTTCAGTTACGGCTGTATGACATTGAAAAAATGTTTAAGCGAGTGTAACAGCATGTGTTTTATTTTATAGGGAAAGCAGGTGATCACCATTGTCCCAACCCAACCAACCAACGATTCCAGTCATTGTTGGACCCACCGCCGTGGGAAAAACATATCTGGGGATTCAGCTTGCGAAGCATGCGAATGGTGAAATTATTTCAGCGGATTCCATGCAAATCTACCAGCATATGAATATCGGGACGGCAAAGCCGGACTCAAATGAAATGCAGGAGATTCCACATCATTTAATGGACTTTGTATTGCCGGATCAACGATTTACCGTCGCCGATTTTCAGGAATTAGCCCTTCAGAAAATTGACGAATTAATCAAAAAGAATGTGCTTCCAATCATCGTTGGCGGTACTGGACTTTACGTTCATTCCTTGCTTTATGACATGGATTTTACAGAAAAAGAAATCGATGAAGCCTTACGAAGCCATCTGGAAAAAACATACCGGGAAGAAGGAAGCCATGCATTGCATCAGCAATTGGTAGCCTTAAACCCTGCCATTGCCAGCCGTATTCACCCTAATAACTGGAAACGAATTATTCGAGCCATCGAAGTTTGCTCTGCATCAACTGCGGGTATGAAAGATTTTTCCAAAGATTTGAAGCACCGTGAGGGCTATCGATTCAAGGTGTTTGGTTTGTATCAGGATCGGAGTATTCTGTACAGGTCCATCAATGAGCGAGTGGATCTGATGCTGGAAAATGGATTAGAAGAAGAAGTGCGTCATTTACTTGACTCCGGATTTGATCCCAGTATACCCGCATTGAAAGGTGTTGGTTATAAAGAATTCATTCGTTATTTTAACCATCATTATGGGTATGAAGAGTGTGTAGAACTAATTAAACGAAATACCAGACGATTTGCCAAGCGGCAACTAACTTGGTTCAGGAAATTACCTGATGTCACCTGGTTTTATCTGGAAGGCCTGCAGCCAGAAAAAAGAAAAAAAGAACTGCAGACGATCAGCAACACTATTTTAACAGAACTGAAAGGGATGGTGGATGATGAAAAACAGCGTTAACCTACAAGATGTTTTTTTAAACCAGGTGCGAAAAGAAAGCATTAGCATAACAATTTTTCTGGTAAACGGCTTTCAGTTAAAGGGACAAGTGAAGGGATTTGATAATTATACCATCGTCTTGGATTCAGAAGGAAAACAGCAGCTTATTTATAAGCATGCTATTTCGACCATTATTCCACTTAAGGCGGTTAATTTTTATCAGGCCTCTCAGCAAAATGCCGATGCATCAGAGTAACGAAAAAGAAGACTTTTTAAAGGAATGATTATATATGCCCTCATATCTTCAGGAAAAGCACCAAATAAATCCAGAAATCATCCAAACCGTGGAAGCCTCGGAGAAAAACCTGGCTTCCATTTTTCTGGAATTGAACCACACGAAGGAAGAAAACCAGTATAAAGTAATTCACGCCATGCAAAAACACAGATTAAGTGATCAGCATTTTAATTGGACCACCGGCTATGGCTATAATGATCTGGGACGGGAGAAAACAGAAGCCATTTATGCAACGGTTTTTGATGCGGAAGATGCACTGGTACGCCCGAACATCGTCAACGGCACTCATGCATTATGCCTTTGCCTTTCTTCGTTGCTGAATCCTGGTGACACCATGCTTTCCATTACCGGTGCGCCTTACGATACCCTCCATCAGCTTATTGGTTTGGTGGGCAATCATGAACAGAGTCTTAAAAATTTAGGAATTCATTATGAGCAGATGGAATTAACGCCGGCAGGCAAGATAGATCAGGAAATCCTATCCGATAAAATTAATTCCTTAAAGCCCAAACTCATCTATTTACAACGTTCCACCGGATACAGTTTCAGAACCGCCTTAACCATTGGAGACATGGAGGGGGTCATCCATTTTATAAAAAAACAGCTGCCCCATGCTGTGATCATGGTGGACAACTGTTATGGTGAGTTTCTGGAAACACGAGAACCTACAAGCATTGGTGCCGATATCATGGCCGGATCGCTTATTAAAAACCCTGGAGGCGGCATTGCTCTAACCGGTGGCTACATTGTCGGCAAAGCATCCCTGATCGAAATGGCTGCCCAGCGACTAACGGCACCTGGCATTGGCAAGGAATGCGGTTTGACCTTCGGAACCACCCGATTAGTCCTTCAAGGACTTTTTTTGGCCCCCACCGTAGTATGTGAGGCGTTGAAAGGGGCCATCCTGGCAGCTGATGTGTTCCAAAAATGTGGATATCCGGTTAAGCCAGAACCGGAAGCTCCGCGCAGTGATATTATTCAGGCTATTCGCCTTGATTGTCCGAAAAAGTTGATGGCTTTCTGTAAAGGCATTCAGGAGGCAGCCCCTGTGGATTCATTTGTAACTCCGATGCCCTGGAATATGCCTGGTTATGAGGATCAGGTTATCATGGCCGCCGGTGCCTTTATTCAGGGATCCTCCATTGAACTCAGTGCCGACGGACCCATGAGGCCACCCTATCATGTGTACTTTCAGGGTGGGCTCACCTACGCCCACGCTAAACTGGGAATCATGAAAGCATTGCAGCACTTAAAAGAACTCGTTTAAAAACGTCGCAGTAAACCAATCACTTTTCCCAAAACCGTAACTTCTTTAACCAATAGGGGTTCCATTTCGCTGTTTTCAGGCTGAAGTCGGAATCCCTTCTTTTCCTTATAGAACCGTTTTACCGTTGCGTCATCCTCCAGCAAAGCCACCACGATATCTCCGTTCTGTGCCGTATTCTGTTTTTTGACAATAACGCTGTCACCACTGAGAATTCCGGCGTTAATCATGGAGCTTCCTTCCACCTTCAGAATAAATAGATCCTCACTGGTTTCCATGAAATCCTTGGGAAGCGGAAAAACATCCTCAATATTTTCATTGGCCAAAATAGGCTCCCCAGCGGTTACTTTCCCAACAATCGGGACATTTACCATTTGTTTTTTGATGCTTTGTTCCTGAAAAGGATAATCCATAATTTCAATTGCTCTGGGTTTTGTGGGGTCCCGCTTGATAAAACCTTTCTTTTCCAAATTCGTCAGATGGTTATGTACCGTTGAGGTTGATTTCAATCCCACCGCATCACATACTTCGCGAACAGATGGTGGATATCCTCGCTTATAAACCATTTCCTTTAAATAATCAAGAACGCTTTTTTGCTTTGCAGTTAAATCTTCATACAACATGGCTCTCTCTCCTCTCCCTGAACGGGTAATATTATTCTTAAAGCGAACTTATTATATCACATATGCCATCATTTTAAAACTGATGTTCTCGCATTTCTTATCTTATTTCTAATCTTCCCTGTCAATCCATTCAAAGTTCTTTACTAATTCCCTTTTAACATCTTTCCGATGTGCTGCATAAAGTTGTGTTGTCGCCACATTTTCATGATCCATCAGGTTTTGCACGTCAAAAATGGAAAACCCCTGCTGAATCAGAGAAGTAGCAGCAGTTGCTCTCAGTTTATGTGGACTGTAACCCTGAGAAGAAGATGTCCCTAAAATCAACGATGTATACTTTTTCACCATATTACGAATAGCGCGAACTGTCATGCGTCGCTTCTGAAGCGATAAGAACAATGCATCCTGATGCTCCGCCGGAATCGATTCTTTCGGTGGTCGCTCATGGTTCATATACAGGGTAATGACTTCCTCACAGGAATAATTGATGGGCATTAAGGTTTCTTTGCCGCGTTTACGGTATATTTTAAACTCCCCCCGGCTAAAATTGAAGGAAGAAATGTTGAGCTGATGCAATTCGTTGAGGCGCAGTCCGTAAGTCAGAAATAAAACAAGAATAGCTCGATCCCTGTGTTTGGTTTTTTTCCAGTAGCGTTTTTCCTTTTCAGACAGTTGTTCTCCGGTCTCCACCATCTCCAGCAATTGAACCACTTCATTGATATCCAGTCTTTTAATAGCGTCTGGCTGAGGTTTTGGCAGCTGAATCGGGTTAAATCCATCTGTAATATTGCGGGGAATCAGTTCATCCCGAAATAGATTTTTGAACATTACCGATAAAGATGATTTTTTTCTCGCCAAAGACCGTTGATGGTTTTCCATGATCCGGACCGAATCTTCATCCTCCACTACATATCGACTACAGTACTGCCCCAGAAATTGATTAATATCCTTTGCATTCAACTGTCCAAATTCTTCCAGGGAAATATCTGAAGGCTTCTGGGCTTTTGTTTTTGGCGTTTCCTTCACCAGGTATTGGAAGAAGAAGTAGATGTCCTCCAAATAAGCCAATCGAGTCGTGATGGCAACAGAGCTTTTCAGATAAAGAAAAAAATCATATAAAAAATTTGGCAGCCTGGATTCGACTTCAAGGCATCGTTGAATATTTTTTTGTTCCTGAATCACCACATGGTCCGGTTTATCAGTTTTGTTATGAACGCGGAATTCTTTCTTCATCATAAACATCCTTTCCATACTATCTGATCAGAAGCTATACTATTCCCTAAATATACATTTAAAGAATAGTAGAATCGAAGGATTCCGGTGGTGGTAAGTCTTCCAGGGATTCCAGTCCATATGCCTTTAAAAAAGCATGCGTGGTTCCGTATAAAATAGGCCTTCCAATTTTATCCATACGGCCCTTTTCCTCGATTAGATTTTTCTCCAACAAGGTCTTCAACGCATGGTCTGATTTTACGCCCCGTATACTGTCCAACATGGACCTGGTGACGGGCTGCCGGTATGCAACAATGGCCAGTACCTCCAGCGCCGCCTGAGAAAGAGATTTGTGTTTTTGCGGTGTGATCAGCTTTTCGATGTATTCCGCATAGGCCGGATTAGTGGCAATCTGATAATGATCTTCCATACGAATCAAATTAATGCCACGATGATAAAATTTATAATCTTCTTCCATTTCTTTTAATAGACTCAGCACTTCCTGGTAAGAATATCCGGTGGCTTTGGATAATTCCTTGGCGGCAATAGGCTCACCCCAGGCAAACAAAAGTGCCTCCAGCACTGCTTTTTTGTGTTCGGCTTCCACGCTTTACGTCACTTCCTTTATTTCCGCATCCTTCATGTGATGGTTAATGTTGATTTTCACCATTCCCTTATGAACCATTTCCAGTAACGCCAAAAAAGTGACCACCATTTCCTGCCGGCACTCCAGGGACAGAAAAAACTGTTCAAAGGATAATGGCCTTGTGGCGGATCGCAATGCCCTCATAATTTTACTGATCTGTTGCGACACCCGGTAAACTTCACGTTCCACGAAAATCGGTTTTGGTTTGTAGGCCAATACGTCTCTCTTCTTTGCCTGGTGCACGACGTTTTCAAAAATATCCTTTAACTGATAAAGATCCGCTTCTTCCATTATTCCAACGTCAGTCGATTCATGGCAATCCAAAAATTGACTAAGATCCTCCTGATTTTTAAAAAACACATTCGGCCGATACTGTTCTTTCAGCTTCAATTCTTCCGCAACTTTTTTAAACCGCTGGTATTCCAGCAATTTAAAGACAAGTTCATCCCTGGGATCTTCTTCTGCTTCTGCTTCCTCCGAATTTTTGTTCGTGTTTGGTAGAAGCATTCTGGATTTGATTTCCATTAAGGTAGCTGCCATCACTAAAAATTCACTGGTGACTTCCATATCCAGCGAATTCATCTGATGTAAATGAGCCATATACTGGTCTGTAATCTCATGAATCGGAATATCATAAATATCAATCTCATTCTCCCGGATCAGATGATACAGTAAATCCAGCGGCCCTTCAAAAGCCTTCAATTTTAACTGGTACGCCATGCAAACACCTTCGTTTCAATCGTAGATAAAACATTAAGGGAAAGGGAAAGCTAAAACACAAGAATGTTGAGATAAAGCATTAGCAAATTGTAAAGTGCTCCTACGATGGGAAACAGAACATTCCGAATCACTCCTAATACCAATAACAGGATCAAGAGAATCACCGAGTATTTTTCTAATTGATAAAAGGTTTCTTCGAATCTCGAAGGAAAAAGAGACATTAAGATTTTGGAACCATCCAGAGGCGGAATGGGAAACAGGTTAAAGACCGCCAGCACCAGGTTAATGAAAATGGCTGACATAACCACCTGTTGTACCGCAAATCCTACGCCTATGGTCCTCATGAACAGTCCCAATAGCGTGGTCAGTACAATCGCCATCACAATATTGGAGGCCGGTCCGGCAATGGATACCAGAAAGGTTCCCCTTCGTCGGTCTGTAAAGAAATAAGGATTAATCGGTACCGGTTTGGCCCATCCAAAACCTGCAAAGATAAGCATCAAAAAACCTATGGGATCAATATGCGCCACCGGATTGAGGGTTAAACGCCCATTGTTTTTCGCTGTGTTATCGCCCAGTAAATAGGCAACGTAGCCATGAGAGAATTCATGCACCGTTAATCCCAGTAAAATTCCAGGCAAAAGCATTATAATTCGTGTTGGATCCAAACTAAACATTAATTTCCTCCTTTGAATCGCTGGTACATCTTTTCAGCAAATTCCAGCTCACTG